>QMLJ01000111.1 GCA_003643935.1 Deltaproteobacteria bacterium
GATAATAAAGGAGATTATTGCCAAGACAGAGACAACCATTGAGATAGATGACTCAGGCAAGGTTGACATTTTTTCTCCTGACAAGGAGAAGGCGCTTTTGGCCATCCGCATGATAAACGATCTCACAGAAGAGGTGCAACTCGGGCATGTTTATGTTGGGAAGGTCGCCAAGGTAACGAATTATGGTGCCTTCGTTGATATCTTGCCAGGCGCCTCGGGCCTAGTTCATATATCCCAGTTGGCCAAGGAAAGGGTTCAAAATGTGCGTGATGTGGTTAAAGAGGGAGACGAGATACTGGTTAAGGTCATTGGCATTGACAAGGACGGCAAGATAAGGCTAAGCCGCAAGGAAGCCCTTGACCAGGCTCTTAAGGGCCAGAGATGACAGAGAAAACTGTCTTGCCCAATGGTGTAAGAATAGTTTCAGAAGATATCCCCGATGTTCGCTCTGTTGCCATTGGTATATGGGTGGGAGCAGGCTCTAGAAAGGATCCAACGGGTAAGGAAGGCCTTGCCCATTTTACTGAACACATGATGTTCAAGGGGACAGATACCAGGTCTGCCTTTGACATAGCCAGTGGTATCGATGCCCTTGGCGGTGTACTAAATGCCCATACCGCCAAAGAATACACGGCTTATTATGTAAAGGTCCTGGACGAGCACATAGACAAAGCAGCCGATATACTCGAGGATCTTTTCTTAAACTCCAAATTTCCAGAAGAAGAGATAGAGAAGGAAAAGCAGGTGGTTCTGCAGGAAATCAGGATGTCAGAAGACTCTCCTGATGAACATATCTCTGACCTTTTTGCAAGGGCGTTTTTCAGGGGAAGCTCGTTGAGCTCTCCCATACTGGGGACAGGAGATACTCTGAGATCTTTTACTAGGCAGGACATACTTGATTTTATCTCAAGCACGTATACGCCGGGATCCATAGTGGTAGTAGGCGCTGGTAATATAAGGCATACTAAGCTTGTTGACATGACTGCAGAAAGGTTCGGCTCTTTGAAAAAAGAGCAGTTAGGTGAAAGTCCCCTTATAGAAAAGCTCGCGGGAGGTGGAAATCTTGTGGTACAGAAGGACCTTGAACAAGTTCATCTGACTATAGGTACCAAGGGGCCTTCCATGAAAGACGATCAGAGATGGGCTTACATAGTGTTGAACACCATATTTGGTGGAGGTATGAGCTCCATGCTTTTCCAGGAGGCAAGAGAGCGTCTGGGATTGGTTTATTCTATATATTCATACATATACAGCTATAATGACTGCGGGGCAATGGCCGTCTACGCGGCAACTACGCCGGAACAGCTAGAATCCACCCTAAATGTTGTGGGGGAGCAGATACAGCGCCTTAAAAAGGGAGAATTCGGAGGCATGACCCTGGATGACATCAAGGCCCAGATAAAGGGTCACTTGTTGCTTTCAAGGGAAAGCACAGAGAGCAGGATGGCCTCCATAGGCAAGAACGAATTGTATTATGGCAGGGATGTGCCGGTGGATGAAATGCTGGAAAAGATAAACATGGTTAGTGCAGATGATCTTGTTAGACTTGCGCAAGAAATATTTGCCAGGGGGAAAATGACCTTTGTTGCCCTTGGAAAGGTAATGGATAAAAAGGAGTACCTTTCATCTATTCTATGATGTTGCCCTTGGTCCTGTCCTGGAAGTAGTTCCTTATGTTAAAGATGCCCCCCGCGTTGACATGTTGAGTAAAGATAGCCTTCCACGATTCTCTTCTTTGCTTTGAGATGTAAACACCTAGCTGGTATGATGAGCCAGAGACAGTATACCACTTGACTGACCCTTCGACCATCGAATCCATGGTCTCTATGGTTACACTTTTGTGCAGGATTTCAAAAATATCAACAGGCAAATTTTGTATGGGTATTTCCAGGCAAAGACCTTCTTTTGATATGTCTTTTGTTATGCAGGATATCTTGGCTGTCGAGATATGCAGGGTAACAGGTATTGGTTTCGCTAAGCGTTTGAAGTGGCGCCTTTCAAGTGACAACTGTTTTCTCCTTATGCCTTGATATCTTCGCTATAACTTGGTAAGCAAAAAGGATGCCAGTGTTAAGAAATATAAAGTTGACAATTTCATATGATGGTAGCGATTTTAGAGGTTGGCAGTATCAGCAAGGTTGCAGGACAGTACAAGGGGTTCTCGAGGATGCTCTGGGTAAGATTATGCCTCATTATTCTGGGCTTGTATCGGCGGGGAGGACAGATTCCGGAGTGCATGCCCTGGGACAGGTCGTTAACTTTTTTACCAGGTCCTCAATGGATACAGGTGTTATAAAAAAGGCATTGAACTCGGTGCTTCCTGGTGATGTATACGTGCGTTCTGCCGAGGATGTTGAACTAGGTTTCCATGCCAGATTTATGGCGAAGTCAAAGACGTATGTCTATATTATTGACACAACACAAGACATAAGCCCTTTTGTAAGAAAATATGCCTTGCAAGTATCATACAGGCTTGATATCCGTGGCATGGAAGCAGCTGCACAGGAGCTTGAGGGTGAACATGATTTCTCGTCTTTTATGGGCTCAGGATCATCTGTAAAGACAGTGCAAAGGAAGGTATTTCTCTCAAGAATGTTTGTGAAAGGTGGAAGGATCTATTATATAATACAGGGGAATGGATTCTTAAGGCATATGGTAAGAAACATAGTGGGTACTCTGATCCTGGTTGGGCGAGAAAAGATTGATCCTGCCGAGATAGTGGAAATACTGAATGCGAAGGACAGAAAAAAGGCAGGGCCAACTGCTCCGTCACAGGGATTGTACCTGGTGGGAGTAAATTATTAGGAGGTGTACATGAGAGGTGTGGTTCTTGCTGGAGGTCTTGGCACAAGGCTGTATCCTTTGACGAAGGTCACTAACAAGCATCTTTTGCCGGTATATAACAAGCCCATGATATATTATCCCATAGAGACCCTTACCAATGCCGGTATCGAGGATATACTCGTGGTAACCGGGGGGAATAATGCCGGCGATTTCTTAAGGTTGTTGGGTAACGGAAAGGCCTTTGGCCTCAAGCGGCTACATTACGCGTACCAGGAGGGCGAGGGCGGTATAGCCGAGGCCCTTGGCCTTGCAGAGGCCTTTGCAGAAGGACATCCCATCTGCGTGGTGCTGGGTGATAATATTATTGAAAAGAACATAGTAAAGGCAGTGGAGGAGTACCTGCAGCAGGGTAGCGGCGCAAGAATCTTGCTCAAGGAGGTGGAGGATCCGCGCAGATTTGGTGTGCCAGAGATTGATGGTGAGAGGATCGTGCGTATAGAAGAAAAACCTGGGCATCCAAAGAGCAACTATGCAGTGACCGGTATTTACATGTACGATGCAAGGGTTTTTGACATTATAAAGGGCCTGAGCCCATCTGAAAGGGGAGAGCTTGAGATAACAGACGTGAACAATGCATACATAGAGATGTCCGAGATGCAATGGTCTGTGCTGGATGGCTGGTGGACAGATGCAGGTACCATAGACAGTCTTCTTAACGCCTGTAACCTTGTGGCCAAGACAGGCGCAAACAATCTAGATTAGGTAAGGATCTGTTTTAACCTGAAAGGGGTTATCTGGAGATAGGGGTTTTATGATGAAGGTTTTGATAACAGGTGGATGTGGGTTTATAGGTAGCAACCTTGTAAGGTATTGCCTTGAGAGATACAGGGACTGGGAGGTTATAAACCTGGATCTTCTAACGTACGCAGGCAATCTTGAGAACACGGATGGTCTGGAAGATGCCTACCCCGGCAGGTATACCTTTGTAAGGGGAGACATAGCTGATCGCCACCTTGTATCTGACCTTTTCGGCCAGTTCAGAATAGACCTGGTATTCAACCTGGCAGCCGAGTCTCACGTAGACAGGAGCATAGAGGATGCTAGCGCCTTTATAAGGACAAACGTGGTGGGCACGCAAGTATTGCTGGATGAAGCCCTGAGGCATGGAACAAGACGCTTTGTGCAGATATCTACAGACGAAGTATACGGCAGCCTTGGTAGAGATGGAAGATTTACAGAAGACCTTCCCTTGGAACCTAACAGCCCGTACTCAGCATCTAAGGCCGCAGCAGATCTCCTGGTCAGGGCTTACATAAAAACGCACGGTATGGATGCAATAATAACTAGATGCTCGAATAATTACGGGCCGTATCAGTTTCCAGAGAAACTGATACCGCTTATGGTTATAAATGCTTATAATAACAAGGAATTGCCCGTATACGGTGATGGCAAGAATGTAAGGGACTGGATACACGTGATAGACCATTGCAGGGGAATATGCATGGTTGCCCTGGACGGGAGGCAGGGCGAGGTCTATAACATGGGTGGAGGGGCAGAAAAGGAGAACATAGAGATAGTCCGGGCCATACTTGATTACCTAGGCAAGGACGAAGGACTAGTTCGTTTTGTCAAGGACAGGCCTGGGCATGATTTCAGGTATGCGATGGACTTTTCAAAGATAGAGAGAGAGCTTGGATGGCGTCCACAGATAGATTTTGACGATGGTCTTAAGTCAACCGTAGATTGGTATATTGGTCATAAATCGTGGTGGGAAAAGATCGTATCGGGAGAATACATGAGATATTACGAAAGGATGTATGGTAATAGATGAGGTTTGTCGTAACCGGTGCAGGCGGACTTGCTGGTAAAGAAGTTTTAGCAGTGCTTGCAAAAGCAGGCCACGAGGTGATACCGAAAACACATAAAGATCTTGATATTACAGATGCCGAGGGCTTAAAAAGACTTTTTGCGCAGAGCATGCCCGAGTGGGTGGTAAACTTAGCTGCCTATACAAATGTGGATGCCTGCGAGGATCATGAAGCAATTGCATATAGTATAAATGCCAAGGCCCCTGGAATCATGGCCCGGCTATGCAGGGAGAGAGGCATAAGGCTCTGCCACATAAGTACGGATTATGTCTTTGACGGTAAAAAAGCTAGTCCTTATACTGAGGATGATACCCCTAACCCGTTGAGCGTTTATGGCAAGAGCAAACTTTATGGAGAAAGAGAGATAGAGAGGAATTTAGGTCAATACCTGATAATCAGGACACAGTGGCTTTTCGGCCCTGGTGGGGCCAATTTTGTGGAGAACATAATAAACCTGGCCAGGGAGAAGGATGTGCTCGAGGTTGTTGATGATCAGAGGGGTTGCCCCACGTATTCAAGAGACCTGGCATCTGCCTTGCTTGTCCTTATCGAGATGGGTGCGACAGGTATTTACAATGTGTCTTGCAGTGGAGATACCACGTGGTTCGGACTGGCCAAGAAGGCTATTGAGTATGCAGGTCTTGATAC
>QMLJ01000112.1 GCA_003643935.1 Deltaproteobacteria bacterium
ATATTCATGATAGTGATTGCCATAGGCTTTGCAGCCTACAATGCAGGACTTTATGGCATAGGGCTCTCGGCTGTTGGGATGCTCGCAACGGTGGGTGCAACCATGAGTATAGATGCATACGGCCCTGTTGCTGATAACGCAGGAGGTATTTCAGAAATGTCTGGTCTTGGGCCTGAAGTAAGAAAGATAACCGACGAGCTGGATGCACTTGGGAATACAACCGCTGCTATAGGCAAGGGCTTTGCCATTGGTTCAGCAGCCCTTACCGCACTAGCCCTGTTTGCTGCTTACGGACAGGCCGTGAAGCTGGACTCCATAAATCTTGTGAATCCCCACGTGGTTGAGGGGCTGTTCATAGGAGGTATTATTCCCTTCCTCGTGGCTTCTATGACCATGACCTCAGTTGGTAAGGCTGCCTACAAGATGGTAGAGGAGATAAGACGCCAGTTCAGGGAGATACCTGGTATCTTGGAAGGTAAGGGTAAACCTGAGCCTGAAAAGTGCGTTGATATAGCCTCAAGAGCTGCCTTGAGAGAGATGATTCTTCCTGGATTGCTTGCAATCTTGGCACCTATACTGGTAGGTCTTATACTTGGCAAGGAGGCCCTCGGGGGTATGCTCGCAGGCGCTGTTGTAACAGGGGCACTCATGGCTCTCTTTATGTCAAACGGTGGAGGTGCATGGGATAATGCCAAGAAGTACATAGAGCAGGGCCATTTCGGCGGTAAGCATAGCGATGCTCACAATGCATCCATAGTTGGCGATACAGTTGGCGATCCCTTCAAGGATACGTCAGGGCCGTCCATGAACATACTCATAAAACTTATGAGTGTTATATCGTTGGTAATAGCACCGCTGCTTATTTAATATTAAGGTAATAAATGATTAGAGCGAAGGAGGCCTAAGGCAAGTATGCCTTAGGCCTCCTTCGTATTATTTGGGTAGTCTACGGTTTTATGCCTTTGCTCGTGGAGTGCTTGACCTTTCTGGTTGGCAGGTAGGCCATGTAATCATGTGGCACCTCTATATCCCTAGGATCAATACCCTTAAGCTTGTTCCTGAGATAAAACCTTGCCTGATAGGCGAGCACGTTCATCCTTTCCTCAAACCTCTGCCTTAATTCCTCGTATTCCTCTTTGCCGAGGCCCTGCGGCACATAAATAGGTTCTCTGTCATAGAGCACGACTATTCTGGAGAATGGCAAGGGTAAGATGGTCCTGTCCCAGGAGTTGAATTCCCACGAAGGAAAGGCCTCCATGGAATGGGGCAGGAGGGGGGAACCGGTTCTGGCTGCCAGCATAATTATGCCTATCTTGGCCTTGTAAGGGGGTCCTTTGGGCCCGTCAGGGGTCAGGCCTGCTATATGACCTTTCTTTACATAGTCTACGAGTTCTTCCAGTGCAGTATCCCCGCCCCTGGTAGACGACCCCCTGGGGGTGTAGAAGCCTAGGTTGTTAAGTACAGAGGCAATCTTCTCTCCATCCCTGGAACTTGACACCATGATAGCCCCATCCCTGTCCCTGAAGTGGTAGACGTCGAATATCATATACCTGTGCCATACTCCGTAGAGCAGGTTAGGGCTTTCAGCACGTATCTTGAGGTCTGTGTCAGACCCGTATACCTCTATCCTGCAAGTCTTAAAGTATAACCTGAGAAACTTGGCAAAGGCCCATCCCCAGATCTTTATACGGGTATCCATGGAAAAGATTATGCTTCAGGCAAGGACTCGTGTCAATGCCCGGACCTTGCCTGAAGCCTGGTAGTTTATGGAATACCTTAGGTCTCAGCCCTTGAGATATCGGTAGCCGATGTGTCAATCATATTTGTCTGCCCGTGCACACCAGGCATTCCTGTCTTTACTTCCTTTATTACAACTATCTGACGTTTTTTATCCCTGCCGTATTCGTTGTATGCATGTTCAGCCGCCTCCAGCATTCTTTTGGCATACATTGGATCTTTCTCTGCAAACCTCTTTGCGTTTTCCAGGAAGTGTCTCCTGTTAAGCTTGTATTCTACGCGGTCTATACCCTCGCCGAACGAGCATTTTCTCTCGTACATGTCGTTTATATCATCCTGGTAATTTCTCAGCCAAATAGGATCTGCCTTCTTTGCAACAGCTGCAGCGTATTCGTCAAGTGCTTTCATAATGGCTGGATCCTCTATCAATTTCTCAGCCCCTTCCTCAGTTGGCCTGGCATTGCATATCCTGCATGCATCCCTTAACACTTGGGGATTATCAATTATCATGCACGGCCTTAAAAGGTTATCCGTATGAGGCTGATGCATGCGGATGAAGGTAAAGAAGGGCGATTTCAGCGCATCTATAAGGTGACACTCTTTTATGTTGTGCGTTGAGAAGTGGGCGAATATGCAGGGTTCTATATCTCCCCTGTTGTTTACGTGCAGATACCTTCTCCCACCTGCTATGCATCCGTGTACTGCAGGTGCATCTGCCCAGAAATCCATTATGTATAGAGGTTCCTTTTCCCTGTACTTCTTTATAAACTCTCCGAATGCCAACCTTTGTTCAGGCGTTGGCATGAGACTCAGGTCCGGGTCTTTCCCTACTGGCATGAAAAGGAAGTTCCACCCAAATACAATACCCTGGTCTTCCCAGAACTTAAGGAAGTCTCTTGACATAAAGGTCTTGTAATTCTGCGATGTCAGGACAAGCGACATGCCATACATGAGATTCCGTCTCCTCATCATGTCAATGGATTCCAGTACCCTGTCGTACACACCTGGGCCTCTTATGAAACCTGTGTCTTCTTTTGTCCCGTTTACACTGAAGGCCACTACTATATTTTTTGCATCTAGTATCTTGTCTGCAATCCTCTCGGTTATGAGGGTGCCATTCGTAAATATCTGAAACAGGCAATCATTGTGCTTTTTTGCCATATTATATATGTCGTTGAACCTCATGAATGGCTCACCACCGAGTATTGTATAGAAATATATGCCTAGTTCCTTGCCTTCTGTTATGATCTTGTCAAAGGTCTCTATGTCCATGTCATCCTTTGAAGAGTAGCTACTCGCATAGCATCCCTTACAGTGTAGGTTACACCTCATGGTTGGACTGATGAGTATATTGAACGGAGGGCAAAGACCATCCACCTTTTCCATGGTCTTCGACTTCTCTAGCCACCTTAGAGAACAGTTTCCAAAGAAATTCTTTACAAAAGTTCCAACTTGGCCTGCATCCCTGGTCATGAGCCTGATGAACCATTTCCTTGTACCAGGGTTTGCGTGAATCCATTCCATCATTTTTTTGAACTGGCCTGAACCACCAAACATGTTGTCAAGCGAGGCCAGGTTTTTCATCATTGAATCAAAATTTCTTTCAGGGTCTTTTTGTACGTATTTCACTATGAATTCGGCTGTCTTAGAGATGGCAAAAGACTTTGAACCAGTCTTGAAACTCTTTATCACGTCCATACCATACCTCCTCAATAATGGATAACTTGTATATAATACCTATCTCGAGACAAGGCAAGGGTTTTTTGTGCAATGCATAAAAAAAGTTTTGTATTCAAAATACTTCAATACTGTGGTAGTTGCAAACCATGCTTGAGAAGATACCTTTTTTGCACAGGGACAGGGCGTACAACATTATTGTGGAGGAAGACTTAAGTTTTGAGGAGACCCATTACATACTTGATTGCCTGTTGGAGGATGGCGCGTTCGAAACGCTGGATGATGTGTCCTCGGACCTGTATACACTAAGCTACAATGGGAAAACTTACACAGTCGGTGTTGATGGCCTGGACGTAGTTATCATGATAAATCACTGATTCATATAATCGCATGACAAGTATTCACCTATGCCAGCCTGATAGCAGTAAGTCCTGTGCGGCTTGCTGTGGCCTTTATAACTACGCGCATAACACCAGGCAAGAACTCGAAAATAGGCTCAGGTACAGAACCAAGCTCTTTGACCTGGTAAGGAGAGGAGACATTGACATAGGAACATACCGTGAGGCCATAAGACATAGAGAGGACCAGAAGAGGATATACAAGACCATATACACGTGTGAATTCGTAGGGTTCCTAGATAAAAAAGAATCAAGGGTGGGTTGCATGCTACACCCTATGCAGAACAATGGTCATGACCTAAGGGAGATTAGTTTTTATGGCAAGGGACTTTGCGAGTCTCACCTGTGCCCAAGTTACTATAAGCTTACCCAGGAGGAAGCACGCGTGGTGGTAAGTGTTATTGATGACTGGTATCTATACGGGGTAGTTATAACTGACATCGATTTTGTAAAGGCACTTTTCAGGATTTTACAGGAAAGGATAGCTGATGCCATAGACCCGGTAATAGTGGATAGTAGTTGTTCTCTGAAATCTGCATTCATGCGGTATTTCAGACTCAAGGAATCGTGGCCCTATAAAGATACTTCCAGGCCCAGGTTCGGGAAATATTTTTTCGTGGGGGAAGACTATGATATCGCCAGGATAGACTATGAATCCATTGGTGCAAAAAGGTCGCCCTATGATGCCATATTAGTGAGTCTGGCCAGTGAGTTCAGGGATAAAGATGCCCTTGACTCGGCAAATAGAATGATAGATATGATAATGCATGACTTATCCAGTGAATATACAAAGGCTTATAGAAAGCATAATAGAGATTGCACTTGAGGAGGACGGGGAGGATAAGACTTCCACTGCACTTTTCTCGGACTCTGACGTATTAGAGGCAAGGCTCATAGCAAAGGCAGAAGGTCTTATTGCAGGCCTTGACATTGCGAGTAAGGTGTTTCACAAGGTAGACCCTTCTATAACCTTTGAACCGAGCGTTCAGGATGGGTTTCCTGTTAAAGATGGCCAGGTCCTGGCAAATGTAGGGGGGCCGGCAAGGGGTATATTAAAGGCTGAGAGGGTTGCCCTGAACTTTCTCCAGAGGATGTCCGGGATTGCCACGGCCACAAGGGAATACGTTGACAAGGTAGATGGCACAGGTGCAATCATACTGGATACCAGGAAGACCGTGCCTGGTCACAGGGTACTTGACAGGATGGCCGTGCGCATAGGTGGTGGAAAGAATCACCGCATGGGCCTGTATGACATGGCGCTCATAAAGGACAACCATATAGATAACATCGGCTCAATAACAGGGGCGGTCTCAAGGTTGAGGCGCATATATCCTGACCTTCCCATTGAGGTAGAAGCGAGGTCATTATCCGACGTGGAGGAACTGGTTAGGCTTGGAGTGGACAGGATCATGCTGGATAACTTTACCCTGAATGACATAAGGAGTGCTGTTGCCATGGCGGCTGGCAA
>QMLJ01000113.1 GCA_003643935.1 Deltaproteobacteria bacterium
TATGCGCCTGGCCCTTAAATATTTCCCTGTCTTGAGAATAAAACCGGAGATCCTTTATGATGTCCCCAATCTTGAATATAAGGCTACCTTCCTCCATAACAAAGGAAAGGCCCGTACGTGAATAGTCCCTTATCTGGCAAGTATGTTCCTTACCCTGGAAGTCATGAAAACGCACAACCTTAGTAGTATCAGAGGGCTCAACAACATATCTAAGATCACGCTTAAGTTTCAAGATTCACCCCTTATACCCTTTTATAACCTAATCTATGTCTTCGCTATCGACCCCCGCATATATTTTCTTTAATTTCAACAGGTAGAAAAATTAAAGGCATGCCCAGGCATTCATCCATACAGGCATCCTGGTAGGTCACCAGCAGGCTGGAACCCTGTGCATGTTCTGGGAAACCGTAAAGAACAGGGCATAAGTGTATGACCAGGGCAGTGCCTCTTATTTTACGATGGTAGAAACAGCAGATGAGCACACGTCAGCACACCTTCTGAACTCAAATAACTATCAAGCGCAGGAATCATCGAGAGGCATCCCCTTGCCCATCTGTAGGGGCACATTCCGTGGTATCGCCTGCAATCTTTTCTAAAGCATGCGGTATGGCAACCATCACAACGCCCAGGCAGTCCTTTACCCCTCCTGGGCTACCTGGAAGGTTGATGATCAGGCTCTTTCCCCTTACCCCGACAACAGCCCTTGATATCATTGCGTGCGGGGTCTTTGAAAGGCTCTCCATACGCATGGCCTCCTCCATGCCTGGCACCCTTTTGTCAATAACGTCCATGGTTGCCTCGGGAGTGACATCCCTTGGAGATAGGCCAGTACCACCGGTTGTAACAACTAGATCCAGTGACTTATTGTCGCACCAATCGATGAGTTTCGATACTATCATATCCCTTTCATCGGGTATTACCTCGTAGCACACCACTTCCACCCCACCTGAATCCTCGAGAATCTCGTAGGCAATGCGACCGCTCAGATCCTCTCTTTCGCCCGCTGCACCTTTATCGCTCAGTGTAAGCACTCCTGCCCTTATCATCTCCTCATTTCCTTGAGACGCCTCTCTGCCGCAGCCGCTAATGCCCTAGGAACCGCCTTGCTCCTTACGAGGTTTGACAGGTCTTTTGGCCCAAGGCTAGGTATCAACCTCAGTGCAACCGCCATGGGTGTCTTCGGATTATTAACCAACGCCACCTTGATACTATAGTTCTTTATCCAGTCCCTTCTAGATACTATGTAACGCAGGACATCGTCTTCAACCTGCCTGTTACGTGCTACCATCAATATCTCAGACTCGGTTATCTTAGGCGATTGTATCACAGCCATCTGCACAACCTTGCTCGGGTCCCTTAGCAGTATCGACCGAGCCTCCTTACCTGCCCTGCGCGAAAATTCTATCTTCTGCGCAACAGTCATGTCGCGAATCTGCTGAAACAGGTTCTTGGGGACATCATTGTCCTTACTTTGCATCCTTTTCAGCCCTGGCCTCTTTTACTATCTTCTCCTGTATATTTCTGGGGACCTCCTCGTAGTGTGAGAAACTCATGGTATAGACTCCCCTTCCAGAGGTTATTGAAGTCAGGTCAGAAGCATAAGTGAGTATCTCTGCAAGAGGTACCTTGGCCTTTAGTTCCTGATACTTGCCCCGCGAGACTATGCCTTCTATCTTTGCCCTCCTGCTATTAAGGTCACCCATTACATCCCCCATTGCATCCTCGGGGACAGTCACGGTAATATCCATAATCGGCTCAAGCAGAACAGGCTTGCAATTCTCCATGGCCTTCTTGAATGCCATGGATGCTGCTATCTTAAAGGCCAGCTCCGAGGAATCCACTTCATGATAAGAACCGTCGTACAGCTTTACACCAACGTCCACTACCGGGTACCCTGCCAGAATACCAGACTTCATGGCCTCCAGTATGCCCTTTTCCACAGCAGGGATATACTGCCTGGGTATAACCCCACCCACTATTCGGTTTGTAAACTCAAAACCTGCACCTCTTTCCAGGGGACTCACCTCTATCCACACGTCTCCGTACTGGCCATGGCCGCCGGTCTGTTTTTTATACTTACCCTGTACCTTTGCCACTCCCTGTATGGTCTCCTTATATGGAACCTTTGGAGTGGTAAGTTCAACCTCTACCCCGAATCTCCTCTTCAAACGATCAACAGCGATCTCAATGTGAATCTGGCCAAGACCAGATAGTATGAATTCACCGGTCTGTTCATCTCTATATGCCTTTAGTACAGGGTCTTCTTCCATTATACGCTGTAAGGCCGGTAATATTTTGTCCTCGTCTCCTTTTGTCTTGGGTTTCACTGCCATGTTCATTACTGCCTCAGGAAATGTGGGGTTCTCAAAGGTATAATCAATGTTCTCACCTAGTAGTGTATCCCCTGTTTTTGTCTCCTTTAGCTTGGCAACGGCAAATATGTCACCGGGGCCCACCTGGTCCAAGGGCCTTTGTGATTTACCTTCCAAGGCAAGAATTGAGCCTATTCTTTCCTTTGTCTTTCTAGTTGCGTTATACAAGGTTGAATCCGGATTCAGGGTGCCGGAGAAGCATCTTACAACACTCATTTTGCCCGTGTAAGGGTCACTCATGGTCTTGAAAACGTAGCCAGAGAACATCTCTTCATCGTCCGCTTTGACAGGCTTTTCATTGCCTTCTGCATCTCTCAATATCCTTTCACCCACCTGAATAGGCGAAAGGGCAGCCGAGCTGACGAAATCCATGAGTGGCTGGACACCCATGTTCAGTAATGCTGAACCAGCGAACACAGGCAGGAAATCACCGCGCGAGAGTCCAATGGATAGTGCGGATGACACCTCCCTTGGGCTCAGCTCTCCCCCATCCAGGTATTTCTCCATAAGCTCATCGTCCACCTCTGCGAGATCTTCTATAACCTCGTTGTATGTCTCTTCCACGATATCATTCATATCTTCGGGTATCGATACTTCCTTGTAAGCCCCTGATCCATCCTTTTCAAACATGAGCGCCTTTTTCCTAAGTATATCAACAACACCGCTGAAATCATCCTCCTTGCCAATGGGTATGGTAAGTGGCAACGGCCTTATATCAAATATCTGCTTTATATCATCGAGAACCTGGTTAAAATCAGCCCTTTCCCTGTCCATCTTGCTCACAAAGCATATCTTTGCAAGGCCCTCATCTAGTACCATTTTCCACAGTGTCTCGCTGTGTGGCTTTATAGAATCAATGGCATCGAGCACAAAGATCACGTTCTCACATGACTTCAATCCCAATATGACCTCTGATATAAAGTTGGAATCACCAGGCGTATCAAGCAGGATTACCTCCGAATTCTTCCACCTAAAGTTATGAATAGCACTGAATATAGATGATTGTCTTTTTTGTTCCTCAGGTTCAAAATCAAGAACCGAGTTCCCTTCAAGCACTTTACCCAGCCTGGTAGTTGCCTTTGCATTGAACAACATCGCCTCTCCCAGGGACGTCTTGCCTGATCCTGACTGCGAAACCAGCATAATATCTCTCAGGGCATCTGTACTGTACTTCCTCATTTAGCCTCCCTTCTTGTGTAGGTATAATATTATCAAGTTATCAAGTACTGAAAATACCCTTACAAGTCAAGCCAAGTAAACAATTGTTTTGGGGATGAGGAATAGGACCATCTGCTTTCCCCTTGCCTTTTATCTGCCATCTGCATGACGTCCGCCACCTAGTGCCCGGCGCTTGTTGCCTAAAACTTTGTGCCTTTGTGCTTTGTCTTTAACCTTACACCCTACACCCTGTACCTTAGACCTTGCTTTCCCCAACGCTTAGTGCCTGACATCCGGCGCATTTTATTCATGAACATGTTGTCTTTCCCTTGCATGGTCTACTAAGAAAGCAAGGAAAAAGAATCCAGCTGCTACCATTATAATGGTCGCGCCTGAACTGAGGTTGTAAACGTATGAGAAATACAGACCTACAAGTATGAAGAAATAGCTGAGGAGAGATGATAAGAACATCATCCCCTTCAAAGAATGTGTATATTTCTCAGCTATGTAAGGAGGTATACTCAGTAGGGCAATAACAAGGATCAGCCCAACAACCCTTATTACCATTACAACCGCCAGCCCTACCATGATCATCAGCACAAAATATAGAGTCTTAACAGGTATACCCTTTGACTTTGCAAATTCCTCGTCAAAGCTCATCGCCAGGAAGCCCTTGTAAAAGATCATGGTCAGTCCAATTATCAATCCAGCAAGTGGCACCATCATCCATAGGTCAAACAAAGATACAGTAAGTATACTTCCAAAGAGAAAACCCATAAGCTCCACGTTATACCCGGGCGTGAGGTCAATGAGTATTATACCGAGTGCCATACCCACGGCCCAGATTACACCTATGGTTGCATCAGCCCTCTGCTTACTTTCAGCAGATACAGCGGCAATAACAGCCGAGGAAAGGACCGTAAATCCTAGAGTAGATGGCATAACAGGTAGACGCAAGAAATAGGCAATACCTATCCCCCCGAAACTCGCGTGTGCAATCCCTCCTGATATGAAAACAATCCTGTTTACTACCACTAGGCTACCTATTATGCCGCATACTATGCTGGTGAACAGCCCTGCAAGGATTGCATGCTGAATGAATGAAAAGTGCAAGACATCAATCATTTTCAAACTCTTTGTGGTCTCTGAACACGCGGTGAGGCAACCCATGGGCGATCAAGTCAACAGGGCAATGGTAGACCTTGTTGAGCACATCAGGGGTGATTTCCCCGGAATCATGGAAGTATAGCCTTTGATTTACGCACGCAACGGATTTGATGTAACTAGATATCGCTGTTATGTCGTGGCTGACAACCACTATGGTTACTTCCTTGTTAAGCTCCCTAAAGAAATCGTAGAGCTCTGTTTGGCTCTGCCTGTCAATGCTGGACGTGGGTTCATCCATAATGAATATGTCGGGCTTGGCAACTAATGCCCTTGCTATGGCTACCTTCTGCTGCTGACCACCTGATAGTTCACCAATGTAGTGATCCCTGAATTCCCACATACCCACCTTCTCAAGCGCCTCTCTTGCAAGAGCCTTGTCCTTACTTGAGTATCCCCATCCATAGTTAGAACACCCAAGCCTACCCATTAATGTCACGTCCATGACAGATATAGGGAACTCCCTGTTAACGCTTGTATTCTGTGGTACGTACCCTACCCTGCCAAGGACCTTCTTGGGTCTCTCCCCAAGTATCCTGACCTCTCCTTTCTGGGGAGTCAGTATGCCCAGTATTATTTTGA
>QMLJ01000114.1 GCA_003643935.1 Deltaproteobacteria bacterium
CAAGTGGCTGGACCTGTTCAGTTCGTTTATCAGGGTGTCCTGCATTTCCTTTATGTCAAGCATTAATTCCTTGTAATCCTTGACCATGGGTGCCCTCCTTACCAGGGGTAATGACTTGTCAAGGCGCAACCTTATAAGGTCTGCACTCTCAACCAGTTTCCCAATCTCTTGTGTTTTTCCCTGGGAAAGGGCTTCAAGGCCGGCTTTCAGAGCCTGCCTCCAGGACACGAGGTCTTGCATCACCTGTTCTTGTATATGATCTTTTCCCATGACTCCTTTAGCTCCTCAAGGAAGTTGACGACCTCGTCTATTATTTCGGGTTTGCCATGGTAATGGGCGTCTATAATTCTTCTTATCATGTAGTTATAAAGTGCCTCAAGGTTATACGCTATCTCTCCTGCGTCAAAGTTGAGGCTGTTGGTAAGTTCCCACAGCACGTTTTGTGCCTTTGTAAGATGTTCGGTGGATGCCTTGACGTCGTTTTCCAGCATTGCCATCTTTCCCTGCTTTAGAAATGCAATGGTTCCCTCGTAGCACATGATGATAAGTCTTCCCTGGTCTGCGGTCTGAATCTGGGCTTTCTTGTATGCCTGATAACCAGTAATGTTCATTATGATACCCCCGACTTGATACTTAAGTTATTTATCGGAGATGGGATTTTTTTCTTTAGACAAAAAACTCTTTGGTCAGCTGCGATGAGATGCTGTATTGTCTTTACAGTTGTGGTCTCGTGTAATAGAAGCTATAGATCTTGTCGTTCAATCCTATCCCAGGAGGGTAGAACATGTCACGATCAATAGCGAGGCTAAGGGACCACGCCTTCAGAATCATGGATGCCGCTATCTCAGCAGTGGCACCGGGCACAGCAGTAAAGAAAAACCTGGCACTTAAAGGGGATACATTACATGTGGGTGAATACGGGTTGGATATTACCCGGTTCAAAAGGGTAGTGGTTGTAGGGGCAGGCAAGGCCTCTGCCGCCATGGCAAGGGCGGTGGAAGAAATACTCGGGGACAGGATAACTGGCGGCCTTGTTGTAGTCAAGTACGGACACTCTGTGGATCTAAATAAGGTGAGGGTAAAAGAGGCGGGGCACCCGGTACCTGACAAGGAGGGACTAAAGGGCGCTCAAGAGGTTCTTTCTATTCTCGAGGGTTGTGGCGAGGAAGACCTGGTTATATCACTGATATCTGGAGGAGGCTCGGCGCTCATACCTTTGCCGGCTGATGGATTAACTCTTGAGGAAAAGCAGGAGGTCTCGAAGGTTCTCCTGGCATGTGGTGCAGACATACACGAGATGAATACAGTAAGGAAACACCTGTCCAGGACAAAGGGAGGACTTTTGGCCAAGGCAGCCTACCCGGCGACCGTTGTAAACCTTATGCTTTCAGACGTGGTCGGCGATGATACGGATGTTATTGCATCAGGGCCTTTTGTACCGGACAGGTCAACTTTTTCGGATGCGCTCAAGGTGATAGAGAAGTACAACATCGAGAACAGGATACCTGGAAATGTGATGGAACACCTGGGTAAAGGTTTTTCAGGTGACATACCTGAGACCCCTGGGGCTGATGACCCTGTCTTTAAGCGCGTCATAAATCTCATAATAGGCAGCAACATCACAGCATGCAGGGCAGCCATGGGAAAGGCGAGAGACATGGGCTATAATACTATAGTGCTGTCTTCCATGTTGGAGGGAAACACAGTGGACGTGGCAAGAATACACGTTGCCATTGCCAAAGAGGTCATAAGGTCTTCTATGCCTGTGGGCATGCCTGCTTGTATCATAAGCGGGGGCGAGACCACAGTCGTTGTAAAAGGTGATGGCCTTGGGGGGAGAAACCAGGAATTTGCCCTTTACAGTGCAGGCTTGATATCAGGTCTTGAAGAGGACATTGTTATCTTAAGTATTGGTACCGACGGTACAGACGGCCCCACAGATGCCGCAGGTGGCATTGTAGACCCTTTTACTGAGGCCAGGGGAAGGGAAAAAGGACTGGACATAGGTCATTATCTAGAGGCAAATGACTCTTATCACTACCTCTCCGCCACAGGAGACCTTGTCAAAACAGGCCCCACACTTACAAACGTCATGGACATACACTTAATACTCATAGGGTCACATCTTAAATATTAAATATTGCAAGAAAAAAGCTTGAATAGGCCAGTAAAGGACTTGGTATTTCAGTTGCCTGCCGTATGCTTGGTAGCTAGGGTCTTTTTACACAGTATAGGGAGTGCGGGTTTGTACGCAAGGAAATAGAATCCTTGAAAAAATGACAAGGGAAAAACGGCTGAAAAAAGTAAGGGAAGAGCAGGGTAGGAATTTGGATGTTTAATATTTAGGATGTGACGCTTAAGACTGTATTGATTATCTTTTTTGCCCTGTGTACGTAGGTATGACCATCCAGTATTTTCTTCCTGGCACTTTGTGCCATTTCTCTCCTGAGTTCCGGTCTTTCAAGGTAGTACCTGAGTAGAGATGCGATATCGGACGAATAATCATAGCTTGCCATATCACGCTCTTCGAATACCTGGTAGAGCCTTTGTCTTTTATCGGTCAATAGAAAACCCTCACTGGCAGGCACGTCGTATACTCTCTGGTTCAATGTGGTCTTCAGCTGTGGCCTGGAGATGTTTATGATGATGGGGGTGCTTGCATAGAGCCTGGCAAGGTTGTCCTTGGTGTATACAATCTCCCCACCATAGTATTCATGACCCATGAGTTTTGCCCAATAAGTTTCACCTATGACCTTGAGATTAAACCCCTTTATCCTGTTTAGTATGCTCAACCGCAAATACTGGCCAGCCCTGTGCTCTATCCATGCAAGTAAGGAAGGCTTTATCTCCAGTGGTATGGCCCCGCCTTTCCAGGACATGTCAAATACGTCCTCAATCGGGGATTGCCAGTTGGCTATATAGATAGGCACTATGTGCTCAATATGAAGAGACATGGCCTTACCATCAATACCCATGCGCTCCAGGTCTTTCTTTATTGCATCTATCTGCTTTTTGCCCGAAGACCCAACAAAGACAATATCAGCGATAGGATCCTCTTCTTCTGCAGGGTAGAACCTGTCCGTGTTCGTGGCCAGCTCCAGGTGGCCGACATATGCAAACCCCCTTTTCTCGAGCATGGGTATGTATATACTGTCAAAGCTGAAGACAATGGTATTCTGCAAGATGTAGGGGAGTATGCCCCCGGATTCCACCAGGTTTGGCTCGTCCGTGTACCACGTGACAAAGGGTATGCCCCTATCGGCAAGCATTTTCTGAATGCTTGCTTTTGCATCTACGCCAAGGCCGTTGTTGGATATAACAAAGTCAGGCTTAAGTTCTTCTAACATGGCCTTTATCCTGTCCAGGTCAAAGGAGACCTTTCTCCCCTCTGGCCCATCTGTCTTGGCAGTGTTGTACAGGGAGCATGCAATACCTGCCTTTCTCATGCCCCATGCTATGTCTTCGCACACGAGGTCACCTGGACTTGTAAGGAGTATGCAGCCATGTCTTTCATTCACGTCGATACCCATCGCCGGGCCAGGAAGATAGGGTTTTATCCTTTCCATGGCCTTGTCGTTACTGGGGATGTCAAATTGCAGACGCGTGGTTCCTATGATATTCAGCATGTCTTCCAGTCTGTGCCTGTAGAGATGGCTTTCCATGACCCTTTTCCTGGCCTTTTTTATCTTGCGGATGCGCTCGGCCGGGTTATACCTGAAATATGTTATCTTCTGTCTTAGGTCCTGCACTGATGTATAGACGTCCATTTCTTCAGGCACGTCGAATAGTTCGTAGGCCTGGTCTTTTGCATCCGTCAGGAGGAGCCCACCTGCAAGAGGTACATCAAAGACCCTCTGGTTCACGCCGTCTTTGAGCTGCGGCCTTGTTATGTTTAAGACTGCAAGGCTCTTGTTGTAAATGTCAACAAGCTCATCCGAGCCATACCTTACAAATCCCCTTGCATTGTCTTTACCCACTACAAGGCCCCAATCCTTTTCTCCTACCGTTGTAATCCCCATGTCCTTGATGCCTGAGACAATTTCCACCCTGTGTCTAAGTCCTGCCTCGTACTCCATGAATCTCTCCAGGTCATTCATGACGTCAGTTGGGATATCAGGCCTGAGACCTGTCTTTGCCATAATTTCATCCACCACGCCAAGCGCGTCCATCAAGGGATTCAACCTGTAATACTCGATAGCACCTTCTATGAATTCCATGTCCAGTCTGTTCATGTTAGGCCATCTCTGCCTGAGCCGTGAGAGTGCATCCCTTGACCTGTCTAAGTCTAACTTCCCTACGAAAACGGGTGGCAAGCTCCATTTCTCAACGGGTTCTCTTGATCTATTAGGGTTTGCACCAAGGGGCATCAGGGGTACGTTTTCAAAGCCTTCGTTTTTTAGCTGTTCCATGTGGGACTTGTCTATGACGAATATAATGCTTGCATGCTTCAAGAATTTCTTTTCCCTTATCGCGGGTGATACAACAGGTCTATCCACGAACCAGGTGACGAGTGGTACATGGTAATGCGCAAATACCCTGGAGAACAGGCCCTCATCGTCCAGGGCATTCTCGTTGGAACACATGATAATATCAGGCCTGAATGCATGTACCCTGTGTATAAGCTCGTCTAGGTATATGGGAGTGGATACCCTCTTGCCGCGGGTTACTATGTCTATGGTCTCTATTGATACACCGAGGGACTTGAGGCCTTCTATTATGTCATCGTCCACCAAGGTGAGATCAAATCTAAAGTAGAGTATTTTCACCTAGGAAAGTCCCTGCATCCTCTTTTCTATCTCTCCTGCAGGTACACCCAGTTTTAATGCCTTCTCAAGCCATGTGGCAGCTGCTGGGACCTGGCCGTATGCAATCTTGATATCAGCCGCAAGAAGGCAGGCATCAGTACACCTGTTATCCAGCTTCAGGGCGCAATTGAGCAGTCTCTCTGCGTTGGATAAATCCCCAGTCTCAAAGAGTCTCCTGGCAATGCCAGAGCATGTTCCAGCTATGTCCTCGACAGTGTCAAGCATAAGATTAGTGTCCATTCCAAGCGTATTCATAAGACCCTCCATGCCAAGCACAAGGCTTTCCACATCGTTGGCCTCAATGCTTGTCTCCGCAAGGCCGGCGAGCGCATCTGTATCGTAGGGATTCATGCCAGTGGATTCCCTGTAGACTTCAAGTGCCTTAGAGTGCTTTCCAATCGTGGTATACACCTTTGCAAGGGCCAGCCAGAGTGCCCTATCGTATCCCTGTGAA
>QMLJ01000115.1 GCA_003643935.1 Deltaproteobacteria bacterium
AGGTAATACATGGACATACCGGTTATAGGAGTGGCCCAGAACTCCCTCATGTTTGCGAATATGATGGGAAGGAAGGTGGGACTTATAACATTCTCCAAGTATGCAATACCCATCGTTGAAGAGCTTGTAATAAATACGGGTTCAAGGATTCGGTAGTATCCATAAGGAGCACAGAGACCACGACAGATGACTTCTTACAAGGCTTTATAGATGCAAGCCCGATAATTGACAGGTTCAAGGAGGTGGCCAGGGAATGCATAAAGGATGGTGCAGAAGTCCTGGTTCCCGGGTGAACTATCCTATCGCCTGTGGTTCACATGGCGCCAGGATGCGAGAAGACGTATCCAAATGGTTTATACGAGGTGGATGGCGTACCCCTGGTGGATGTTATTTCAACAGCAGTAAGGATGGCAGAGGTCTTGGTATCCATGAAGGAAGCGGGAATCCCGTGGATCAGCAGATACTCCACGTTTAACTCTCCGCCGGAAGATCTTATGAAAGCAACGGAATCCCTGTTTCCGTATCACGGTTCAGGGGAGCAGAAGTTTTAGGTATGCATCCTGATCAGGTGATGGCATGTGTAGTATGTTTATAATTTGAAAGTAGAGAGGAAATTTTCATGAAGAGGGTTTTCATAACGGGAGTGGGAGGTTATTTCGGCTCCAAGCTGGTCTGGCTGCTGGATAAAAAACAAGACGTGGAAGAGGTCGTGGGTATTGACATCAAGGACCCTCAATATAGATCCAAGAAACTGAGGTTTATAAGACATGATATAAGGGAAGATCTATATCCCTTGCTTGCAGACAAAGGTTTTGACTGGGTAATACACACGGCATTTGTGCTGCCACCCATACACAACAAGGCCCTCATGGAAGACATAAACATGAACGGTACAAAGAACCTGCTAGAGGCATGTGTAAAGGCAGGCATCAAGCAGGTATTACATTGCTCATCCACCACTGCCTATGGGTTTCACGAGGATAATCCTCCTGTTCTAACAGAGGATAGCCCGCTTAGGGGAAACGATGATTTTACTTACTCCAAGAACAAAAAGGAGCTTGAGGGAGTGTGCAAGGAATTTCAGGAAGCCCACCCTGATATGTGTCTTACCATTATAAGGCCCTGCTTTGTGGTGGGTCCTGGATTTGATAATCCCCTTGCAAGGCATCTCAAGAAGAAAATTGTGCCGATGCCCAAGGATACCGTACCTTTTCAATTCATACACGAAGACGACCTGGTGGAGATTATATATCAACTCCTGGAAAACAAGAAATGCGGTGCTTACAACCTCGCTTCTGACGGCACCATGACATTTGACGAGATGATACACATGCTAGGTGGCTATTCTTTAAAGTTCCCTGCATCCATCTTATATCCACTGAACAACCTCATGTGGTTCCTGAGATTAAAGTTTATAACAGAGTTCCCGAGTCCAGCACTCAACATGGTACGCTACCCGTGGATAGCCAGCAATGAAAAGTTGAAAAAGGACATTGGATACAAATTCAAGTATGATACCAGGGGAGCATTCGAGGCCTTTGTTAGGCATGTAAAAGCAACAAAAGAACCTATATTGAAAAGATTTCTTAAAAGGGGGGAAAGGGTTTTCTTTAATAGATAAGGTTGTGCTATATAAGGCGAGCATGTCTGATATAGTTACCCTGCTCACGGATTTCGGCTTAAAGGATGCCTACGTTGCCCAGGTAAAGGCAAGGATAATCTCGGAACACCCGGATGTGCGCATAGTGGATATCACCCACGACATACCTCCCTTTGCCGTTATCTCCGGTGCATGGCTTGTGTACACAACGTTTTCCTGGTTTCCCAAGGGTAGTGTGCACCTTGCTGTCGTGGATCCTGGCGTGGGAACAGATAGGGCAATAATAGGTCTCAAAAAGGATGGACACATCTTTGTTGGGCCGGATAACGGCATATTTTCTTTTTTATTCCCGGCAGAAGAGGCAAGGGAGATTATATGGAGGCCTGAGGGCCCTATATCCCCAACCTTCCACGCAAGGGATATCTTTGCACCTGCTGTGTCTAGGATTCTCTCTGGTGTATCTTTAGAATCAATGGGTCCTCCCATGAAAAGCCCTTTCTTGCTCGATGTATCAAGATCCATGATAGTCCATATCGATCGTTTCGGTAATGTGGTGACAAACATAGACGCAAGTTACCTCAAGAAAGGATGCATGATTGAAGTTGGGGATAGATCTGTATCGCTCGTGGTGAATACGTTTTCAGACATACCAGAAGGTGACATTGCCCTTGTAAAAGGCAGCTCGGGTACAGTGGAGATTGTATCCAATCAGAGACACGCGGCAGATATTCTCGGTGCCAAGTTAGGGCTACCCTTGAGGCTTATCTGCCCCTGATCGTGGGTTGAGAATTTTTTCAATATCTATGGAGCCCACAGTGAGAAAGCTACCGATAATAACGCTTATATAGGAGGTAAAAAACCTCCATATGACAACGGATATGCCAATAAGATATTTTGGTATGAAGCCCGCAAACAAGAGTGCAAATCCCCCCTCTGCAATCCCGCTTCCTCCTGGTGTTGGTGAGAAGTAAAGAGCAGGGAAAAGAACAATCTGGGCCTGGAGTGCCTTGGAAAATGAAACAGGGTAGCCAAGGCCATGTATAATGACAGGGGCCAAGATAAAATCAGTGGAGAATAAGAATATAGTCAGGATAATAGCAGAAAAAAAACCGAGCTTTCCCTCGTGGGTAAAGAAGGTTATTGCCTTGTAGTAGTCATCAGCCACTTTGTGAACATATGCATCTACCTTATAGTCTTTTACAACCTTGTGGCGATGGAGGAAGCCAAGAATCCTATCAACCAGCCACATGGTCTGCTTGGGGAAGAAATATACGCCAAAGAATATAAAAGATATGAAAAAGTAAAAGAATACTACATAGTAATAGATGTAGACAAGAAGCCTGATCGAGGTAAATTCCTTGTTGGCCAGGAGCACAACGACACCGCTTAGAGCAAGCACACCCATAGTTGATATGCGCTTTATCGCATCTATGGAAATGGCGGATCCCAAAGGGATCCCATACCTGAACATCATATATATCTCGGCAGGAAGCATACCGGATTGCAAAGGTGTTATTGCCCCAAAGAAACTGCCGATGAAAATGGTCTTCATGGCATAGCTGAAAGATACCTTCTTGCCCAAGGCCTTGCTCAGTACAACAATCCTCATGCTATCAAAGACATACATCATGAACGTGAGAATACACAGGATAAGGATTTCAGCTAGGCCAAGGTGTTTAAGCGCATCTAGTGTACGTGTGCTTGAAGATGCAATAACTACGATACCAATCGTAACGCCACTGATCAAGAAGAACAGTAGTAATCTTCTAGCCTTAGAAGACTTTCCGCCTGACATCAGCCTTTCATATCAGACAAAGCACGCGCTTACAAGTCTGTATCATGGTCAAGTACTATGTAAATTCAAGGCATCTTACTTCAAGCAGGTTCTTGCAATCACAGGGGGTATAAAGAAAATATCATAGATTTCCGAGATATTTCGTATGTCTTTATACTGGATAGGTGAAAAAGGACCTCCAGAAGAGGTAGATGCTGAGTGGGTAGGAAGCGTGGATGAGATTCCGGATAACTCCCTGGTCTTCGTAGAGCCCGACAGGTATTCTAACCTCAATTCCCCTTTAAGGGGACATGTTTATATAGTCTCTGACAGGGAGATAACAGGTGGTATACCAGAGACAGTCACGGGCGTTATTCCACGGGACGTAAGGGTTATAAGTGCCCTTGAAAGATTGCATGAAGAGATAATAGCCTCTTATAACATGGGAGACAGGCTTATAGAATCCCTGGAAGAGAAGGAACTCGCCATCCAGGAAAAAAAGTCAATCATGCAGAGAGATGCAAGGCGTTTCAGTGCCATAATAAAAAATGCAACAGATATTATCTTTGTGCTTGGTTCCTCAGGGAGGATAATGTTTTGCAACGATATGCTAAAGAAGTATTTGTCTGACAAGGAAGATCGCCTTATTGGAAGGAAATTTTTATCTTTTGTGGTGGAAGAAGACAGGGATAAAATGGGGGATATGATAACAAAGACCTTTGAAGAAAAGGCCCCATCAAAGGCTGTGATTAGGCTGAACTTGCTAAACGGCAGGGTAGGGGTCTTCTCCATGATGAGCAACCCCCTTATAGAGAGGGACCATGCATATGCACAGTCAATAATCGGAAGGGATATTACCGAGATACGTGCAATGCAGAAAAGGCTTGCCATACAGGCTGAAGACCTTCAGGGCATGATACAGGGCCTTGCCCACGAGCTGCGTAACCCTATAATGGTTATAGGTGCGTATATTAAAAGACTAGAGAAAATGAAATCTTTTAATGAAGTTCATAGCATGGAGGCTTCTGTATCGAGAATAGAAAACATGATAAGACGCATAGAGAGGTACGAGGAGATAGCAAACATGGACCTCTACTTCTCTTGGGAGAATATAATGGAACTTGTAAGGGATGTCATACCACAAGGACATACTAATGTCACCTTTGGAATCATGGGGGATGTAAATGTGGTGGCATATACCGATGCACAGCATATAAGACTTGCTCTGAAGAGGATACTGGAGAACAGCGTAGAGGCACATTCTGAAAAAATAGATATAAATGTTGGTAGAACAGCCGGATATGCCTTAGTAGAGATAAATGACAATGGTAATGGCATAGAGGTGAATCATGATAGAATTTTTACCCCGTTTTTCTCTACAGATCCATTAAAGATAGGGCTAGGCCTGACTGAGGCAAGGATGGCAATGGTTAAGATAGGGGGAGAGGTGTCGGTAAAGCCAAAGTCAGGGCCAGGTGCAATCTTTATGTTGAAGATCCCCCTTGACCGAAGATTATCAGAGAGAGTGGATCACCTTACTTCGAGCGCAAGCGAGGCCTCTTTATAGTCAAGTTGATGCACTATTGTTGCGGTCTTTGGCCGAAGATCTTTGTACCTATCCTTATTACATTTGCCCCTGCCTCGATTGCAACCCTGTAAGAATCGCTCATGCCCATGGAAAGGTATTTCATCTCAACGCCCTCAATACATTCGTTTCTGATCGCATCAAATAGGGCCTTTGTCTCTTCAAAGAATGGCCTTAAATGGTCTGGATGCTCAACTACTGGGCCCATTGTCATTAAACCCATCACCTTTAAACCTGGTAAGGCCTTGATGTCTTTAATGAGGTCAAGTGCTTTTTCAGGG
>QMLJ01000116.1 GCA_003643935.1 Deltaproteobacteria bacterium
GTCTGCGCTAATGGTACAGAGTAGATCGCTTCCTTGTGGAGGAATAAAGGGGTTGCCGTCTATAACACGGATTGCAGTCCACCTGTTGGGTGTTTGCGTGATGTCAGGGGTTACTATGAGCCTGGCTGAAATAAGCCCATCTCCGTCCTTTATAATTGTTGAGGACCATTGATCAATGGTCTTGCCGTTCTTTATCATGTAGCCCTTGAATTCGTCCTTATCCTTGGTAAGGGCGATAATTGAACCTTTATAGGAATACAGTCTGACTGGTTCCTGGCCTCTAGGGGCCTTCCACCATAGTTTTAGACCACTATCAGCTAGTAAGTATATCCCTTTATTGTCAGAGATGAATACTTTTTCCCCTAGTACTGTAATAGAAGTAGCGCCTATGGGCAGATTTTTGTACTTTATATGTCCTTCTTTTTTTTGAGGAGCCACAATACCAGGGCTTATTAGTGCTTTCTTCTTTCTGGGGGATATAGCAGGAGCTGTCTTGATAAAGACATCGACTACCATCTCGTCAAGTGTCTTTGGTATCTCGTCTATGGTTTTGAGGTCCTTGTGAAAAGCACGCGGCGGCTTTGTATCCAGTATAGCATCAAACGAGAGGATGTTACCTATCTGGCTGATTGATATATCAAGGGTGTTTTTCATGGATACGTCCACCCCCTTGCTTATACACCTAGCGAGTACGCTTGTTTTTATCGAGTGCTCCAGGGGGGTGAGGCTTTTAGCCCCGGCTGTTTCCACCTTTATCTCAAGGCCGTAAAGGTTTATTGACGAAAAGACCGCTATAAGTATAACCATCAGGTGTAAAAACCATTTTTTCATGGTACAGCCTCCCCCTTTTTACTTATGCTCTTTTATTCCATATCCCCAAAACAGAACATAGCATAGAATATTATACAAAACAAAAGCAATAGCAATTTATGAATGACCGCTCATTTTTCCTTGACACGTATTATATGTTTGGTTATATTCCATCAGACAAAATTACTCTACTAAAAATTTCGAGGAGGTAAATCAATGGCAGATGAAAAAGAGGTCTTAGAACCAACAGAAGCAGAGATTGGTGTCCATTGGCAGGAGGAGGACCTAGTTTACCCTTCTGTGGAGTTCATCGGTCAGGCAAACGTAACAGAGAGGAGTATCTACGACAGGTTTAGCTTGGACAATTTCCCTGAATGCTACTATTAATATGCTGACATGCTCGACTGGTACGAGTACTGGCATACAACCCTTGACACCAGCAATGCACCTTTCTGGAAGTGGTTTGTAGGTGGTAAGATCAATGCGAGTTACAACTGCGTTGACAGGCATCTTAAAAAGAACAAGAACAAGACGGCCATACACTTTGTGCCCGAGCCAGAGAACGAAGCCATACAGCATGTCACCTACCAAGAACTATTTGTCAGGGTAAACGAGTTTGCAGCCCTCCTAAAAGACTTTGTAGGTGTTAAAAAAGGTGACGTTGTTACCTTCCACCTGCCCATGGTAGCCGAGTTGCCGATCTCTATGCTGGCTTGTGCAAGGCTGGGCGTGATCCATTCCGAGGTATTCGGAGGTTTTACCGGTGGTGCCTGTGCAACGAGGATGGAGGACTCTAACAGCCGCGTACTGGTTACAATAGATGGCTACTACCGTAACGGAAGGTTTATCGATCACAAGAAAAACGCTGACGAGGCAGTAAAGGCCGCTGAAGAGATGGGCCTCAAGGTAGAGAAGGTCCTGATCTGGGAGCGTTATCCTGGCAAGTACTCGAGTGAGTCCCCCCTTGTGGAAGGCAGGGACTACATAATAAATGATCTGCTCAAGGACTATCGGGGCAAGAGGGTTGACCCTGTACCAGTGGCTGCCGAAGATCCTCTGTTCTTAATGTACACAAGTGGAACAACAGGAAAGCCCAAGGGCGTACAGCACTCCACGGGCGGCTACCTTGCTTATGTCACCGGTACATCCAAGTATATACAGGACATTCATCCGGAGGATGTATACTGGTGCATGGCTGACATAGGCTGGATTACGGGTCATTCTTACATAGTCTATGGCCCGCTGGCACTTTGTGCTTCAAGTGTAATCTACGAGGGTGTTCCCACGTATCCTGATGCAGGCAGGCCATGGAGAATTGCCGAAGAGCTTGACGTAAACATCTTCCATACAGCGCCGACCACCATAAGAGGATTAAGAAAGGTAGGCCCTGATGAGCCGCAGAAGTACAACTATCACTTCAAGCATATGACCACGGTCGGTGAGCCAATAGAGCCTGAGGTGTGGAAGTGGTACTACGAGGTGGTAGGTAAGAAAGAGGCCATTATATGTGATACATGGTGGCAGACAGAGACAGGTGGTTTCCTGTGCAGTACAGTACCGGCAATCACACCGATGAGGCCAGGAAGTGCGGGTCCTGGTGTGCCAGGTATACACCCTGTTGTGTATGACGATGATGGAAACGAGATTCCTCCTGGAAGCGGAAGGGCTGGAAATGTTTGCATTAGGAACCCGTGGCCGGGTCTTATGCAGACGATTTGGGGCAACCCTGATCGCTATGTAAATGATTACTTTGCAAGGTACTGCAAGGACAAGAACAGCAAGGATTGGAGAGATTGGCCGTACTTCTCAAACGATGGTGGTGTTCAATCCGCTGATGGCTATATCCGTATCCTGGGCAGGGTGGACGACGTCATAAACGTTTCCGGTCACAGGCTTGGTACAAAAGAGATAGAGTCTGCTGCCCTTACAGTGGAGGAGGTTGCAGAATCCGCTGTTGTGCCGGTTGCCGATGACCTGAAGGGAAGGGTCCCGGACCTATACGTGTCCTTGAAGCCTGGTTACGAACCAAGCGAGGAAATAGCAAAGAGGGTCTCTGATGCAGTAAGCGAGATAATCGGAAAGATTGCAAAGCCGAGGAAGGTCTGGATTGTACCCGACATGCCAAAGACTCGTTCAGGGAAGATCATGCGCAGGGTACTGGGCGCCATCTCAAACGGCAAGGATGTCGGTGATGTGACAACCCTGGCAAACGGTGAGGTTATTCCGGAGATCCAGAAGATAGTGCAGGGTAAATAGATATTATCTTGCCCTAGGTGGATATGATTACTGCCAGGTTTATCAGGCTAGAATGGCTTGTATCGACGTGGATAAGGGGCATAGGGGCTTGTCTCTATTGCATGCATACTTTATGCAGGATTTACCTTTATTCGGCTTTTATGCCTCCCCAGGCATATTATGTGGGCCGTAAAAGCGGGATAGATCTTGGCGATGTATTAGGAGGGTTTGTGGTCTTTTCCACGGGCCCTCTATTCTTAAATGTATTATCCTTTCTTTTATCCGTGGATATCTCAAGGGGAGTTTTATGAAGGGTGAGGAAAAATACAGGATGATTCTTAATGCTGCTAAAAGTGTATTTGCCAGGGAGGGTTTTTATAATTCAAAGGTCTCTGAGATAGCAAAGGAAGCACATGTAGCAGATGGTACCATCTATCTATATTTCAAAAACAAGGATGACATCCTGATATCACTCTTTGAAGAAGAGCTTACAAACATTATTGAGCTGGTCAAAGGAGAGATCGATGGAGTATCAGACCCCAGGGAAAAACTTGTTAAGTTTTGTATTATACACCTTGGGCTAGTGGAGTCTGATAGGGCCTTGGCAGAGGTTATACAAGTAGAACTTCGACAGTCTAACAAGTTCATGCGGGAATACAAGAACAAGCATTTTCTTGCCTATCTGAATATTATAGCTGATATAATTACCCAGGGTAAAGAGCAGCAAATATTCAGGAATGATGTAAAGCCTGATGTGGTGGCACGCATGGTCTTTGGGTCCCTTGACGAGATATCTACATACCTTGTTACAACGAGGAGAAGGCGTTTTGACTCGAGAGAGGTTGCAGAGATGGTAGGTAATATTTTCCTTGAGGGGTTGACCCAGAATTTACAGAATTCAGGGAAGGACCAATAAAAATGGAGATAAAAAAGGCTGCTGTAATTGGTGGTGGAACAATGGGTGGGAGCATTGCGCATGTTCTTACCTTTGCCGGGATTGAGTGTTTCATAAAGGATATAGAGCAGAGGTTTATAGATAAGGCCATTGGGCACTCCAGGGACATATTTACCAAGCTCGTAAAGAAAGGTAAGCTTTCCGAGGAAAAGGCTGAAAAGGCCGTTGATTTGTTAAATGGTTCAACAGAGTACGATAGTAGGTTTTTCTCTGATGTTGATCTTGTGATTGAGGCTGTACCAGAGGTCATGAATATCAAAAAGCAGGTTTTCAAGGAGCTGGATGCGCTCTGTCCTGATAAGACCATATTTGCATCCAATACCTCTACGCTCTCCATTAGTGAGATGTCTTCAGAACTCACTCGAAGGGACCGTTTTGCCGGTTTGCATTTTTTCAATCCCGCACATGTAATGAAGCTGGTTGAGGTAATCTATGACGAGAACACATCTGCTGAGACCATAAATACCCTTGTAGAACTCTCACTAATGGTAGGCAAGGTGCCTATTAAAGTAAGGAATGCCCCTGGGTTTGTGGTCAATAGAATACTCATACCCTACATGAACGAGGCGGTGTTTGCCCTCATGCACACTAGCGCATCTATTGAAGAGATAGACAATGCCATGGAGTCTTTTGGTATGCCAATGGGGCCTTTTGCACTCTGGGATCTTGTCGGTCTTGACGTTGGTCTTCATGCATCCGAGACCTTGGAGAATGCGTTTGGTTCAAGGACACCTGTTCCAGATCTCCTGAGAAAGCTTGTAGAGAAGAATAGCCTTGGCCAGAAGACAGGTAAAGGGTTCTATGATTATTCTAGTGGAAAGCGGACTGTATCTAAAGAAGTAGGCGAGATCTTAAAGGGATTAAAAAAGAAGGGGCATGGCAATAATGGAGGTACATTCGGTCCTTCGAGACTCCTTGCAGTGCAGATAAGGGAAGCCCTGTATACCCTGGTTGAAGGTATTGCATCTGCAAACGACATAGACACAGGCATGGTCTACGGCACAAATTTTCCTGCTCGTATTGCATGGGGGCCCCTTCACTATGCCGAGTATCAGGTGGGCTGGGACAAAGTGGCATCCTGGTTCATGGACTATTCGTCTAGTGTTGGAAAGGATCGTTACTCGCCCCCGAATATCATTGACTCCCTTGCAAGGGGAGAGAGCGTATTCATAAACTGTACATACGAAGTTGATGAAGATGGTGTGGCACTGATGGTCATTGATAA
>QMLJ01000117.1 GCA_003643935.1 Deltaproteobacteria bacterium
ACCGAAATTTGCCTTAAGGTTTTCCTGGTCTATCTTTAGAGCAGATGAGTACTCCCACTCTGCGCTGTTAAACTCCTTCCTTTGCCTGTGTTTCTCAGCACGGGCAACGTGCTTATCTACTAGGGCCTCTTCGTCTGTCTTTGGTCTGTAGTTGGGCTCAAATGTAAATCTTTTCAAGAATTCTTCAAGACCAAGCTTGAGTTCTATACCTGTAGGCTTTCCCGTTTGGTCCAGGTATGTGACCCTTATTGAGTTCTTGTCTATTTGCTTCGCCTTGCAGTAATTTTTAAGGAGCTGGGTTTTTTTTGTGGCACCGGTTCCTAGTGTGACCGTTGTTTGTTCATAGAATATCCCTTCTAGATCAAGAGCTGATGCTTGCATACATCAGAATATCGGAGTAGTACCAGGAAAAGTTAAATAAAACTCCGCCATTGGTCTGTTGCCATTGGCATAAAAAAGGTACATCAGGAGTTAGCTACACTATTCCTCCTGGCGTATAGGTGTAAGTACGATCCTGAGCAAGTTCTGCGCTGTTTACAAGGTTCATAAAGTATTCCATGATACTTGTATCCTCTGTAAGCTCAGGGTGAAAGGTGGTAAGGAGTATGTTCTTGCTCTGAGCAGCCACAACATCACCATTTAGCTCGGCCAAGACATCAACTCCATGACCTACGCTTAGGATTTTAGGTGCACGTATAAAGACCATTGTAATGTCCTTATTTATCTTTGCAATCCTTGCATTTGCAACGAAACTGTCAAGTTGCGAGCCGTATGCGTTTCTTTTGACCTCTATATCGACGTTCTCAAGGACCCCCCCACTTGATAAGAGTATTACACCTGCACAAGTCCCCCAGGTAGGGAGCCCTTTCCTTATCTTATTGTCAACAGGTTGAGTTAGGCCTGAGGACACCAGGAGTTTTGTTATAGTAGTGCTCTCTCCACCGGGAAGAACAAGCCCCTTTATCCCATCCAGGTCAGGTGGATGCTTGACTATCTTTGTCTTTACCCCAAGCCTGTTGAATGCAGCAACGTGCTCGATTACATCACCCTGAAGGCCCAATATACCAATCATTTATTCTACCAGCCCCTAACGGCAAGTCGTTCCTCGTCCTTCATTGTAGCAACATCCAGGCCCTTCATTGGTTCACCAAGGCCCTCTGATACCTTGGCAATGATCCCTGCGTCATTGTAGTGTGTTGTTGCCTCTACTATGGCTTTTGCCCTTGCCGGGGGATTCTCTGACTTGAATATGCCGGATCCCACGAAAACACCGTCTGCGCCGAGCTGCATCATGAATGCAGCATCTGCCGGCGTTGCAATTCCGCCTGCAGCAAAGTTTACGACTGGTAACCTGCCAAGTTTTTTTACCTCAAACAGGAGCTCTACAGATGCACCTATCTCTTTTGCATATGCATAGACTTCCTCTTCAGCCATGGAGGTCAGTCTTGCAATCTGCGAGTTGACCTTTCTCATGTGGCGGACGGCCTCGACCACGTTCCCAGTGCCTGCCTCGCCCTTTGTCCTTATCATGCTGGCACCCTCTGCAATGCGGCGTAATGCCTCGCCAAGGTTTCTGCAACCGCATACAAAAGGAATCCTGAATAAGTGCTTGTTTATGTGATTTTCCTCGTCTGCAGGTGTGAGCACCTCGCTCTCATCTATGTAATCTATACCAAGGGCCTCTAGCACCTGTGCCTCTACCACGTGGCCTATCCTTACCTTTGCCATTACTGGGATGGACACGGCATTCTTGATCTCCTTGATGATCTGTGGATCGCTCATGCGCGCTACCCCGCCTTCCTTGCGTATGTCGGCCGGGACCCTCTCAAGCGCCATAACGGCAACTGCACCGGCTTTTTCTGCTATCTCTGCTTCTTTGGCGCTCGTCACATCCATGATTACCCCGCCCTTTAACATCTGTGCAAGACCACGATTAAGAATAACCCTTTCTTTATCCTTGTTTTCCATTGCCCTTCTCCCTGATAAATGTTATATAACATTTTGCATGTTATCAATGATAATGTTACATATATATATACATTAGTCAAGGTATATAATAACGGTCAGTTATGAGATATAAAGACATTGCAGATAGACTTGAGCATGAGATCTTAAATTCGTGGAGAGCGGGCAAGCGTCTTCCTGGTCTCAGGGAACTGGCCGAAAAAGAGAATATTAGCCTAATTACAGCAAGGAACGTATATCTTTACCTGAGAAAGAAGGGCCTTGTGGAGATGAGGCAGGGCTCTGGAACATATGTGGCCAGGGGAGTGACCAGCGATGTCATTGATATGGCTGACATAAGACCGCCGGAAGAGTTCCTCTCTTGGCACGTTTCCTATTTCCCTGAGCTGAGGGAGGGAATAAGGGCGTATGACCCGCCCGAAGGTTTCGGACCTCTGAGGGAAAAGGCAAGCCAGTGGCTTATGGCGCAGGGCATTAAGGGTAAACCTTTAATCACAACGGGATCCCAACAGGCACTGTTTCTGGCAGGTCTTGCCGTTATACAAGAGGGTGCAATAGTTGCCATTGAAGATCCAGGCTATGAAGGTGCAAGGAGGATATTTGAATCTCTTGGCGCGTCTATCAAGCTTGTGCCTTACCTTGATAATATAGATGCAATGGAACATTTAAAAGATCCTAGGATTGACATTGTATACACCATGCCTCAGGGCCATATACCGACAGGTAAATCCATACCAAGAGGTTTGAGGGGAAAACTGCTTGACCTGGCCGAGGTCTATGACTTCTACATTATAGAGGATGATCCCCTATCAGATCTACTGTACGAGATGCCGTTAAAGTCAGAAGATATTACAGACAGGGTGATATACATAAAGAGTCTCTCCAATATACTCGGGCCGGGCATTAGGATAGGTTTTTGTGTTGTGCCGGAATGCCTTTATCCGAGTGTGTTGAGGTTCAAGGAAATAAACGATCTCACAACATCAGGTATATTGCAGCGCATGCTTTTCAGAATGCTGGTATCACATGGATTTGAGACACACCTGGCTGGGCTCAGGTCCCTGCTGGATAGTAGAAAGGCATATACAAGTGATAAATTCAACTGGTCCACAGGAGGCGTAAGCCTGTGGATCGATACAGGCTCCCCTGCAAGGATACACATGGAGCGCCTGTTAAGTCTCGGAGTAAGGATAACCCCTGGTGACATATACGGGCCTTTATGGTCTAATTACCTACGTGTCTCCATTATTACACCATCTGAGGCCGATTTCACCAGGGGTATGAATATTGTGTACAACTACCTGGACAAGGGTGCCAAGCCAGACCTAATGGATATGTTTTGAGGGCTTGCTGCTGGAGTCCATGTCCCTTTGTAGCTCATATTCGGGTAACAATACCCCGAGTCTTTACAGGATACATGCTAGGAGGGAGATGGTTTTCTTATGGAAGCCTGTTAGCGTGTTATGTTATATAAATGAAATATCAATGGCATCAGAATGCTTTTATTGAGGTGGAAGATGGCTAGGCATAAGGCCCTCTTTGATACATGGCCGGATAGGTATGATAGGTGGTTCGAGACACCTCTTGGCTCATTAATAAGGTCCTACGAGGCAGGGTTGATAAAGGATATGCTTTTACCTGTAAAAGGCGATTTTATACTTGATGCAGGCTGTGGAACAGGTGTCTTTACCCTGGATTTTCTCCTTGCCCGCGCCCATGTCATAGGGCTTGACATATCTTTACCCATGCTGAAGAGGGCTATTGAAAAGCTAAAGGCCTTTCCATTTCAAGCGGCTTCAGGGGACATGATGACCCTTCCATTTGGAGACGGTCTTTTCAACAAGGCTGTGTCCATCACGGCCCTTGAATTCATACCAGATGCAGAGGCAGCTGTATCCGAACTCTTCCGCGTGGTAAAGAGCGGAGGGCTCATAGTGGTGGCCACTCTTAACAGTCTAAGCCCCTGGGCCGAACGTAGAGAGGTCGAGGCAAAAAAGACTAAGACTGTGTTTTCAAACGTTATATTTCGTTCTCCTCAAGACTTGCTGGCCCTTGCACCTGTAGAGGGGGAAGCGAGGACAGCCATACACTTTGCAGATGATGAAGATCCACAAAGGGCACGAGAGATTGAAGATGTTGGTAACCGCGAGGGGCTGGAGACTGGTGCTTTCCTAGCTGCAAGGTGGGTAAAGCCATAGAACAGATAGAATAAATACAATATTATCAATCTCCACTTATAAGAAGGCTGTAAATACTGCAGTAGCCCTTTGATCCTATCCTGAGATAATCGGATGTCCTTTTTTCCTCGGGCATATAGGGGATTAATTACAATACTGAAACCTTGTATACAAAAAGGTCTTGCCATGTGCTTGCAAATGTAGCGTAACATCTCTTAAATAAATAATATTTTAGATGGCCCGTGCTTTGCCTCCTTTTACTCAGAGCCGTGGGTAGAAGGAGGTGTTCAATGAAAAAGATCAGGAATGTTACAGTCCTTGTGTTTTTATTTCTGATACTTTTCCCCCTACCAGTCATGGCAGCATCATTGGTAGTCACATGGAATGCAAACACAGAGGATGATCTCAAGGGGTATAAGGTATACTACGGTCAGGCCTCAAGGGATTATACATCGTCAATTGACGTGGGAAATGTGACAAACTACAAAATAGATGGTCTCTCAGGGGGTAATACCTACTTTGTTAGCGTTACTGCATATGACAATTCTGGTAATGAGTCCTCATATTCTAAGGAGGTCAGTGCGAGCATACCACTGGCCGACACCACGCCTCCGCAAGGAAGTATAACGATAAATTCAGGTGCCGAAAGAACATCTTCCAGGACAGTTACACTAGGATTAAGCGCCAGTGACCCCAGCGGAGTGATAACAATGAAGTTGAGTAACGATGGAACCACATGGTCTGATGCCATGGCTTACTCCTCGTCAAAGACCTGGGAACTCAGCGCCGGAGATGGTGTTAAGAGTGTGTATGCACTCTTTGAAGACGCTGCGGGAAACTGGATGACCACGCCGGTAAGCGCCTCTATAGAGTTGCTTCTTGATACTGACAACGATGGTATGCCTGATTCCTGGGAACTCTCTAAAGGGCTGAACCCTAACGATGCCTCAGACGCATCTGAAGATATGGACAACGATGGTGTGCCAAACCTCCAGGAGTATACTGCAGGCACAGACCCTAATGATGCATCGG
>QMLJ01000118.1 GCA_003643935.1 Deltaproteobacteria bacterium
CTGTCGCTTGATTGGTAATTTATGGTTATATCTCTCTTCTTAAGTAGGGGGGAATAAAGCCTGACTGACTTATCTATCATCTCTCCAACGTCGAGTACCCTTTTTTCATGTGGTAGATTACGCGAGAAAGTAAGCAGAGATTCAAGAGTTTTCTTTGCTGCACTGGCAGAATTTATTATAATGTTGACCCTTTCCTGGTCTATGGGATTAAGCGCGGAGGTGTCCAGTAGATCCGCAAAACCGAGTATTGGGGTGAGCTTATTGTTTAGCTCGTGAGCAATGCCCGAGGTCAATAGCCCGATTGAAGTGAGCTTCTCAGTCTGTGCCGACCTCTGCTCGAGGTATTTTTTCATGGTTATGTCTTCCATTATGATAAGGGTCTGTTTGCCGGACGGGAGTTTCTTTATAAAGAACCGGGCTATAATCCTAGGAGTGGAGCCTATCCTTACTTCTCTCTCAAAACTTTCTCCCTGGTCTTCTGTCATTGAATTGATGCGAGTTACTATATCATCAAGGGATTCAGTGTCAAACAAGTCCTTGGGGGTGGTAGGAAAGGGCTTGCCTGCTATCTTTGCAATAGCACTGTTGTAGAAGATTATATCCATGCCATCCAGCAAGAGGATATAGTCCTCGGTTGCATCGACTACTGCCTTGTACTGCTGGGTGATGTTTTTTAGGCTTATCTCTTGCTTTTGTATGACCTGTTCCATGTCTATGAACTCTTTCTTGAGTGCCTCATACAGCCTCACTATGGCCAGCATCTGCCCAACCAGAAGGCCTAGGAGTTCAAACATCCTTACATGGTGCTCATTGAAGAAATTAATACTGGGATGGGATAGGTTAAGTACCCCTATTACAGAATTACCTTCTTTTATTGGTACGCACAGGATAGATCCTATCTTGACCTTGCTGTTCCATTCTTCAAAGAGTTCCGAACGATTGACATCGTCTAAGAGTATGGATTCTCCCCTTGTGGCACATGTCCCTGCAACACCGCTTCCCATGCTTACGACAACGTCCTTGTTCGGGCTTGGAAGGGAAGGACCAGAGGCAGCCTTCAGGAAAAGCTTGTTATCTTTGACTATAAAGATGGATGCATTCTCGCACTTGGATTCCTCTGTAAGTACACGGACTATGTAATTGTAAAACATGTCTTCTGTAGCTCGGGTGTTGACGAACTCGGTAAGCTTAAAGATTCCGGATAGAATTCCTATAGTCTCTTCATAGAAGTCTGTTGCCTTCTGAAGTAGCTTGCTTAGTATATCTTCCCTTCTGCTAGGACTCATCATCGGCGAAATATCCATGTAATTTTGTGTCATAACTTTTTTGAAGACCTAAAACAGGTCCTGCATAATGTTACTGTTTTTAGTATAATGTTCTATGACTCTATTTACAAGCTCGTTGTAATTCTTGCCAAGGAAAGCCTTTACACCGTCTAGTCCTTTAAGCGGGTCCTTGCCACTATCCACGCAATGTATCACGTGATCAACAACATGTATAGTGGCAGAGGGCCAATTGCACGGGTTATGGTGGTTTTTTATGATATTTATCATGCCATCCGGGAAATGCCACTGCCTGGCAACGTGTTCGCCCAGATAAGTGTGATCAGTTGAGAAAAGTCGCTGCTCCTCTTCCACCACTGGCCAATGATCATTAAAAAGAGGCGCATAGAGTGCAGGCTCCAGGTACATAAAGGCCATTTTACCCAGGTCATGGAGCAGTCCACCCGAGAATAACCATTCGCCCTCTGTCTTGTTTCTGGCCAAAGATAGACTTAAAATGCCGACCAAGTATGAATGCTCCCATATCTTGCCTATAATGGCTCTGGATGAGCCAAATGTCTCTATAATTGACATGCTTAGAGTTAGGCATTTCACCATATCCAGCCCGATGGTGAGTATTGCATCGTGTATGCTACCTATCTCTGCCTCGTGCCTGTAGAACGGTGAATTTGCGATTTTTACCACCTTTGCTGCCATGGCAGGGTCACCTGCTATTATGCGTTCTATATCTTTAAGGTCAGCCTGGTCGTCTTCCAACACAGAAAACAGTCTCATTTTTGATGACTTAATGGTTGGGATCTCCTCAAGCCTTTTGTTCCAATACACGGATAGCTCTGATGCTTTCATAGTATTGGTAGGTCGGCATTCCGATGTTTAAACTTTAAACCATGTATGCGCGTAAGACTTTGATTTTGTTTGCTTTGCAACATAGAGAAGGTCTTGCTTTTTATAGAGTTATGTGGCAATGTCCTTACCAAGCAATCTTGTTTTCAAGAGGTCCTTCGTTTATGGCAGGTCAAGAAATAAGACATGTGGGCATTATTTTTTCAGGTGGGCCAGCACCTGCGGCAAATGCCGTTATATCGGCAGTAGCAATGGCTTGTGGCAAGAACAACATCAAGGTGACTGGTTTTCTTTACGGTTACAAGTTTCTTGAGGATTTCAACGAGAACTATCCCCTCTTGAATGGTAAGCATTTTATAGACCTTGATAGAGACAGGGTTGAAGGTCTCAGGAATACATCTGGGGTTTTCATACACAACTCCAGGGCCAATCCAGGGTCCATGATATCATCGTTAGGCGATTTAAAGGATACCAGTAAGAACAATAAGATTATCAACATCTTTAAGGCGTTTGAATATTACAAGGTTGATGCGCTAGTATCCATTGGTGGAGATGATACTCTAAAGACAGCCAATCTCCTTTACAGAATCCAGGACTCTGTTAAGGGTCTCAGGCCAGTTAGCATTGTGCATATCCCCAAGACGATAGATAATGATTATTACGGCATAGACTGGACGTTTGGGTTCTTCTCCGCTGCCGAGTTCGGTGCGAGGAGCATACGTAATCTCAAGGCGGACAGTTTCTCTTCTGGAAGCTGGTTTGTTGTTGAGCTAATGGGCAGAAAGGCTGGTTGGTTGGCGTATGCCTCGGGAATGATGGGCGAGGCAACAAGGATAATATCCGTAGAGGACATTGAGGATGAAGTACTAGACCTGGAGGGGCTTGCAACAGAGATATCCCTGCTTATAGAGAAGAGGAAGAAACAAGGAAAGAATTATGGGGTTGTTTGTGTGGCAGAGGGAGTGGCGGACAAGCTTCCCGACGAGGTAAAGACCAAGGAGATCGACAGCCATGGAAACATCGTGCTCACATCGGTGGGTATAGGCAGGATGCTGGCAGAGACAGTAGCCCAGATACATGAGATGCGTACAGGCGAGAAGGTAAAGGTAATACCTAAGCAAGTCGGCTACGAGACAAGGTGTACACCTCCTTCCGGCTACGACGTTATACTTGGCAGTCAACTTGGTGTGGGTGCGTACAGAGCACTTGTTGAGAAAGGCCTGAGTGGTGTGATGGTAAGCGTGCGGGGAGGGTTTGATCTTTACTATGTGCCGTTTGATAGGCTGATTGATCCCAGCACTGGCCGAACAAGAATTAAATTGATAGACAAGGGAAGCGATTTCTGGAGATTAGCAAGGTTTCTTGAGCCCTGATAGCCTAAGCCTGCTTGACCTCGTAGAGAGGCCTGCCCCTGGTCATAAAGCTGATGATGTTTTCTACGGCAATATCAGCCATTTTAGACCTTGTGGCGTGCGTTGCAGAGCCTATGTGAGGCAGTATTACAACGTTTGGGAGCTCTATAAGCCTTGATGAAATACTGGGCTCATGCTCAAATACGTCTAGGCCAGCTCCTGCTATGGTCTTGTTTTGAAGTGCATGCACGAGTGCTACTTCGTCCACCACTGCACCTCTTGATGTGTTTATAAGAAAGGCCGTGCTTTTCATAAGAGAAAGTTCCCTTTGTCCTATCATGTGTTTTGTCTCCGGGGTGAGTGGAACATGTAGGGTCACGAAGTCTGATACGCTAAGGAGTTCCTCAAGGGGGATACGTCGAGCCTTTACTAGGCTTTCCATTTTTTTATTTATTGACCTGGATGTGTACACAACCTCCATGTTGAAACCCCTTGCCCTTGATGCCACTGCAGTACCTATCCTGCCTGCACCCACTATGCCTAGTGTCCTGGAATGGACATCATAGCCCAACATAAGATTCGGATCCCATCCCTGCCAGTTGCCGCTACGTGCAAAGCGATCTGCCTCAACGATCCTCCTTGCAAGGCTCAGAATGATAGCCCAAGTAAGATCAGCGGTTGCATCCGTGAGTACTCCAGGCGTGTTGGATACAACTATAGAGCTTTTTATTGCATGCATGACGTCTATGTTATCGTAGCCGACCGCGTAATTGGATATTATCCTTAACCCGGGTGCTGCATCCATAACCTCGGCATCTATCTTGTCCGTGAGCAGGCATAAAAGTGCATCCTTGTCCCTTATTCTATCTATCAGCGTATCCCTGGGTATAGGTGTTTCCTTCTCCCACAGGTCTACCTCACAGTGCATGGCCAGTTTTTTAAGTGCATCACCTGGGAGTCTCCTGGTAACCAATACCTTCATTTAAGCCTCCTTTAAAGTGGGAGATGTCTTTTCCAACATATAACAGTCACTTTTCTTGCAATCAAGGTCTCTGATAAATGGTCGTGACTTGTTTTACCACGGTTGTTCGCACCCAGGTGAAATAGTTTTTCAGCTTTTGTTATTTTTTTCTTATGAAAACTGATGGCTTGGCCGTTAATAGAGATATGCGAAGGTGAATGCTACGCGGTCGTGTGATTGGAGATTCGACCTGTAGAATAAAGAAAGGAGAGCATGGATCGGGCAATGAAGTCGACCAGACAGCCATACAAGGTGCTTATAGTTGATGACGAAAAGGAGACATGTGATCTTATACTGGCGTACCTCAGGGATAAGGGATTTAAGGTTGTAGCGGTTAGGGATGGTAAAAGTGCACTTGATCTTATGAAAGTAAGCACGTTCGATATAGCCATAGTTGACCTGTATATGCCGGAGATGAGCGGCATAGAGTTGCTTAGGGAGTTAAAGAAATTCTCGGGTGATCTCCAGGTGGTTATGGTGACCGCATATGGCACAATAAAGGACGCGGTGGAGTGCATGAAGCTTGGCGCCTCTGATTTTATTACTAAGCCAGTACTCTTGGATCATCTTTACCTAACTATAAAAAGGTTACTTGAAGAGAAGAAACTCAAGGAAGAGGCGGAA
>QMLJ01000119.1 GCA_003643935.1 Deltaproteobacteria bacterium
TGAGCGGAGGGACATATGGCAAGGGCAAAAGAGATCCAAAATATCAAGAAAATCCTCCTTAACATGAAAAACGAAATAATGGAAAACCTTAAGGAAAGGATGAAATCGGCTGACATATCAGACCAGAGGGAGATAGGTGACGTGTTTGATGACGCCGATCTCGAACAGTCCAGGGAATTCAACCTGTTGCTTACCACGCGCGAGAAAGAAAAGCTCGAGCAGATAGACGCAGCCCTTACCAGGATGGAAGCGGGCGAATACGGTATATGCGAGGAATGCGGCGAACAGATCCCCATTGGCAGGCTCAAGGCCATGCCATTTGCAACACTATGCGTTAAATGCAAGTCCAAGAAGGAGAGCCTTGAGGGCTACACTACAGCCCTTAGGGAGGAAAAGGCCTAGTGCCGCTGAGGGTGGAGATAGGACTTAAACCCCGGCTTTTTGACAGCAGAGGAGAGAGGATACGAGGTAAGATCCTTGCTGCCTTTGACGGGGATATCGCTATCACCAGCATAAAATACCTGGACGTATACAACATTGGCCGTGATGACCTTGATGACTCTGTACTTAAAGAGGCATTCTGCGACCCTGTTATACAGAATATTGCCATAGGCAAACCACTCACAACAGACTTTGACTGGTATGTTGAGATCGGCTACAGGCCGGGCGTAACAGACAACGTGGGCAAGACAGCAAGCTACGCGCTTGAACTCATTTCAGGCAAGAGAACGAGTGTTGCCTCTGCAAAGGCATTTCTCATCAAGGGTAATGTTGATAGAAAAAGCGTTTTAAGGATAGCAGAGGATCTACTTGCAAATACGCTAATAGAGAACGTGAGGATATTCCATGTCTCCGAGATATCAGGAGGGATAGAGCCGACCCTTCCGATCGTAAAGGACCTCAAACCACCTGTTGTGGAGGAGATCTCCCTCGAGATACCTGATGAAGAACTTGTAGAACTCTCCAGGAAGAGGGTCCTAGCACTCAACCTGGAAGAGATGAAGACCATACAGGCCTATACCAAGGACCCCAAGGTTATTGAGCAGAGAAAGAGATTCGGCCTGGGTAAAGATATAACAGACGTGGAGCTGGAGGCCATAGCCCAGACATGGTCTGAACACTGCAAGCACAAGATATTCAATGCCCACATCACCTACATCGAGGACGGCAAAAAAGAGGAGATACACTCCCTGTTCAGGACATACATACAGGGTGCAACCACCAAGATACGCGAGATAAAGGGCGATAATGATATCTGCGTGAGCGTGTTCAGGGATAATGCGGGTGTTATCAGGTTCAACGAATCCAACAACCTGGTCTTCAAGGTGGAGACCCATAACTCACCGTCTGCACTTGACCCCTACGGAGGTGCACTCACCGGCATTGTGGGCGTCAACAGGGATCCGTTCGGTACAGGCCTGGGCTCAAGGCTTATTTTTAATACAGACATATTCTGCTTTGCAGATCCATTTTACACTAAGCCCCTACCCCCAAGGATTCTCCATCCCAGGAGGATATTCGAGGGCGTAAGGGAAGGCGTGGAGCACGGGGGTAACAAGTCAGGTATACCAACAGTAAACGGCTGCATAGTGTTCGATGACAGGTACCTCGGCAAACCCTTGGTGTTCTGCGGTACAGCTGGAATAATGCCGACTGAGATAGGCGGAAGGCCATCACACTTAAAGGAGATAAGACCAGGCGACCTGGCTGTGATGTGCGGCGGCCGCATTGGAAAGGACGGCATACACGGTGCAACCTTTTCCTCCGAGGAACTACACGAGGAGTCCCCAACATCTGCAGTGCAAATAGGCGACCCCATAACCCAAAAGAAGATGACGGACTTCCTGCTCGTTGCCAGGGACAGGGAGCTATACAGGGCAATAACAGACAACGGTGCCGGTGGGCTGTCTTCATCCGTTGGAGAGTTGGCGCTCCTAAGCGGAGGCTGCAGAATAGACCTGGACAAGCCGCCGCTCAAGTACCAAGGCCTGAGCCCATGGGAGATACTGCTATCTGAGGCGCAGGAGAGAATGACGCTGGCCGTACCAAGGGAGAACATCGAGGACTTTATCAAGCTCTCGCAACAGATGGGCGTGGAGTCAACCGTGATAGGCGAATTCACTTCATCTGGCTATTTTCACTGTACCTACGAGGGTAAGACGGTTGCGCTACTGGACCTCGACTTCTTTCACAATGGTCTGCCAGACATGCACCTGGAAGCAAGGTGGGAGCAGAAGACAATCAGCAACGTTGAAACACCCGACCCCCAAGACCACGGAGAAAAGCTATGTCAGATGCTATCAAGGCTCAACATATGCTCCAAGGAGTACGTTGTTAGGCAGTACGACCACGAGGTACAAGGCGGGTCTGTTATAAAACCACTTACAGGACTCAAGTGCGATGGCCCCTCGGATGCCGCGGTAATAAGGCCCATACTGGATAGCATGGAGGGGGTGGTGGTATCAAATGGCATTGTGCCAAGGTATTCGGATATAGATACGTATAACATGGCCGCATGTGCTCTTGACGAGGCCTTAAGGAACTATATCTGCGTGGGTGGTGATCCTTCCCACTGGGCATGCCTGGATAACTTCTGTTGGTGCGATCCCATAGAGAGTGAGAAAAACCCGGACGGTGCTTTCAAACTGGCCCAGCTGGTAAGGGCAAACAAGGCTTTGTACGACTACACGACTGCATTCGAGTGCCCATGCATATCAGGCAAGGACAGCATGAAGAACGACTATATCAGTGATAACATCAAGATATCTATACCTCCCACCCTACTCTTCTCGGTGATCGGAAAGATACAGGACGTCAGGAAGGCTGTCACCATGGACCTCAAGCAAGCAGGTGATGTTGTATACATGCTCGGCATAACCATGAACGAGATGGGTGGGTCAGAATACCTTGCATCTCTCGGACTTAGAGGGAGCAGCGTCCCAAAGGTAGATGCGGCATCAGCACTCAGGCGCTACAAAAACCTGCACAGGGCCATGGATGCAGGTATCATAACCGCTGCCCACGACATATCCGACGGTGGCCTTGCTGTGGCTGCAGCTGAGATGGCCTTTTCAGGCGGCCTGGGTATGGACATAGACCTTTCCCTCGTGCCTTCTCAATGTGACATGAAAGACACGGAAATACTATATTCAGAGACACAGAGCAGGATACTTATTACTGTAAGGGAAAAAGACCTGGGCAAGGCAGAGGAGATGCTGGGAGAAGATGCATCCAGGATAGGCCTTGTCACAAGTGAGCCCAGGTTCGTGGTAAGGGGCCTGGATGGAAGTGTTATCATAGACAAGGACATAGATATACTGGAAAAGGCCTGGAAGGCCACGCTGGATTTCTAGGAATGATGGCAAAGACTATCAAGGCACTGGTTATATCCGGTTACGGCACCAACTGCGAGATGGAGATGGCACATGCCTCAAGGATGGCTGGTGCACACACAGACATAGTACACATCAGCGAGGTCATAAGCGGAAAGTGTAACATACAAGACTACAACTTCCTGAACCTCGCAGGAGGCTTTTTAGATGGGGATGACCTTGGATCTGCCCAGGTTGCAGCCATAAGGCTGAGGCATCTCAAGATAGGCGGGGACGGTCCAAGCCTTATAGACGAAATAACAAGGTTCATTGAGCAAGGTAACATAATACTAGGCGTATGTAACGGGTTCCAGACACTCGTCAAGTCAGGTCTTTTACCCGGGATCCCGCGGGGGAAAAGGATTGTATCCCTAACATTCAACGATTCCGGACGCTTTGAGGACAGGTGGGTAAGACTTAGTGTCAACAAGGAAAGCCCGTGTATCTTCACGAGGGGACTGGAGAGCTTATACCTGCCCGTAAGGCACGGGGAGGGAAAGTTCGTCACGGACAGTGCTGAGATACTCAAACATATAAGAGAGCAAAACCTTGCCACCTTGTTCTACTCGGACGACAAGGGAAAACCTACCATGGAATATCCCATGAATCCCAATGGCTCAACCGATGCAATAGCTGGGCTATGCGATACCACAGGGCGTATCTTCGGACTTATGCCCCATCCCGAGGCATTCACACATGCGACAAACCATCCCAGCTGGACAAGGCTGGATCTCCCGGAAAGGGGTCAAGGCATGGCCATATTTGATAATGCGGTGAGTTTCCTTAGGAATGGGTGAGAAAATCAGGCATCAGGCAGAGAACAAGGTGTAGAGAACAAGGTATAAGGTGCAGGGTGTAGGGTATGGGGTATGAGGTATAGGGTATAAGGTGTAGGGTATAGGGTGTAAGGTATAATGGTATAAGGTGTAAGGTGAAGGGTATAGGGTGGTACAAGGTATAGGGTAGGGTTTAAAATAAGGCTAAAGGCTTTGGCGCCTAGCGCCTTAAACCCTTTGTAACCCTATACCCGCAGATAACCGCGTAAGACTGTAAAGATTGCATAATAACATAATACAACGTATGTCCACACAGCAGTGCGTGGACATCTCCCAAGAACACTAAATAACAAAATTTAGACTACATACCAGATGCCCGAAAATCTCTAAGATTGAAAAAAGTAAGGCCAGACCTATCAGGCCACTTCGTCTTTCAATACGCTACTGGCAACAAATTTTGGTACTTTCTTGGCCTTTATCTTAATGGGCTCTCCTGTCCTTGGATGCCTACCCTTCCTGGCCTTCCTCCTGTCAACCTTGAACGTCCCGAAGCCCACAAGCCTCACTGACTCGCCCTTCTTGAGGCTGTTCGTAATGGCGAGAATGACACGATCTACAGCTGCCTGGGCGTCCTTCTTTGTCTTTAGAACCTTTGCCACCTCTGCAACAAGATCTCCCTTGTTCATATGACCTCCTTCTAACGTAATTATATGGAGCTTCTGAAATAATAAGGGTTTTGAAAAAAAATGCAAGACCAAAAATCACGAAAATAAGGAATAGAGGAAGAAATACCACCATAGAAGTACATGGTGTTAAGGCGAGAACACACTCGATTCTAATGCCCCCCTAGTAGGGGCTCACCCAAGAATCGACATAGCACCCGGTAACACGGCCAGACAGGCGTGAGAGTTTTGTTGCTTGACAATAAACAGAGGGGCATGTAAAAACTTAGCACTCAGACCGAAAA
>QMLJ01000120.1 GCA_003643935.1 Deltaproteobacteria bacterium
GTTGTTCAGGGCATGGCCCATGTGCAATACGCCAGTAATGTTAGGGGGTGGGATAACTATGCTAAAACAGGGTCTTACATCATCATCTTCATCTGCAGAAAAGAAACCTCTTTTCAACCAGAAGTCGTACCATTTCTGTTCTATGTTATTAGGTCTGTAATCTTTGTTTATCATCTGGAATCTCCTGTAACAAAGTTGAAATTTCACATGCACATACCACTATGCAAAAAATTTCTCCACATACAAATTATTAAGCATAAGACATGCATTGTCCTTAAAAGATCTTTTTTACGGGTATATATTTAAAACAAGCATGCAACAGGTAGGCTGACTAGGGACCTAAAAAGTGGTATAACCTCATGACCTCATACCAAGACAGGGCCCTAAGGCATGGCGATCCGTAATGTTTTTCTAGCAGTATAACTATACTTTCTTGAGTTTCTCTATCTCTTCTCTGATGACCTTCTCCACTATGCCAGGCAGCATCTCTCTCGTTGCTGTTATTAATTCCCTTATGAGCTCGCCCATTATGGGCCTTACAATCCCTTCAAGCATAACAGGTATATCCTTTTTTATATCATCAAGATTGATCTCTGGCTCAGCACCTACTATCCCGATTTCCATTCCTTCATCGGTCTTGACCTCACTCTGAACAGCTGATTCACCTTCCGGGATCACATCTTCAGGTACTTGCGCTGTATCTTCTGAAAATACCTCTTCTTCTTTTATTTTTTCCTCAGACCCTGCATCCACTTTAGCCTCTGCTTCTTCCTTGGGTCCCTCTTCCGTTAATGCTGCCTCTTCACCTGTTGAAAGGCTCACCTCTATGTCAAAGTCATTATTCACAGACTCTATCTCTTCCACCGACACATCGTCTTCCATTGTTATCTCCTTGCCCAGGTCAAAGGTCTCTGGTTCCTGGGCTATGGAAGATACATCTGTCTTGTCCTCTTCCGGGGGCAAATCCCCGCCATCTTCCACAGGGATCTCACCTTCCTCAAGTAGGTCTGTAAGATCTATTATCTCCTCATCATCCTCTTTCATAGTGGTATCATTCATTTCTTCCTCCTTTTATTCCCAGGATTTTTCATCACCGGCTGCCCTGTGGATTCCATTACGCTCATCCACAGTTCGCTGGATACATCTACCTTTTTCCTCTGCTTTGCGCTTAATTCAATGGGTATGTGAACAAACACATCGTTCCATATACCAATGAGTGCATCTGTCTTGCCTGCCATCCCGGCATGAACCGCCATCTGGGCAAGGAATCCGCAGAATATCGAATCAGAGGCATTTGCAGGTACGCTGCGTATAACATAGCTGGGATCAATGTACTTCAGGTTTATAGGGATATGCCTGTAAGAAAAGTATTCTTCTATCTTTTCCTTGAGAAAAAGGCCTATGTCACCCTTCTTTACATTACCAGAGGCATCTACCTTTTTTTGCTTCTCATCAAAAAACTTCTGCCCTGCACCTTCTGCAACAACAATAACTGCATGGCCCCTCCTCTCAAGCCTCTTTTCCAGGGCAAAAAGAAAACCTTTCTCTCCCTCCAAGTCGAAATCTATCTCGGGGATAAGCACAAAATTGACATCTCTCTGTGCCAGTGCGGCATGAGCAGCTATAAAACCGGAATCTCTCCCCATCAGTTTGACCAATCCAATTCCGTTTGGTGCTCCTGTTGCCTCGGTATGAGCGCTCTGTATAACCTTTTTGGATTCCTCTACGGCCGTGTCAAAACCGAATGTCTTAGATACAAAGCTTATGTCGTTATCAATCGTCTTGGGTATGCCTATCACGGAACACTTGTACTCCCTGGACATGATCTCTCTAGCCACTGCAGATGCTGCCTTGAGGGTTCCATCTCCGCCTATGAAGAACATGACGTTGAGGTTCAGCCTTTCGATTGCATCAACCACCTCTGATATATCCTGTGCTCCACGTGAAGACCCCAGTATGGTTCCACCTAGCTCATGGATGTTGGCAACCGACTGGGGGCTGAGCTCTACTACAGGATACCCGTAAGAAGGTATGAAGCCTTCTAATCCAAATGGTATACCGTATATATTACTGACACCGTACATGTAAAACAGTTCCAGGACAACACCCCTTATAACATTATTTATGCCAGGACATAAGCCTCCGCACGTAACAATGCCACACTTGGTCTTTGAAGGGTCGAAGTAGATCTTCCTTCTGGGCCCAGCAACCTCGAAGGTAACGGGTTCCACATTCTTATCAATGCATCCTCTGAGATACTTCAGCTTCGTGTCAATGAGGACCCTGTCGTTCTCATCCACGAATACAGTATCCCTCATTGGTGAGATCACCTTGGCCTCTCCCAGTGTCTTCACCTGTGTGTTGATCTGCTCTCCTGGGTCTAGCAAGATTTTAAAACCCACAAACCACCTCCAAGTAAAAACAATATCGGTTCTCTCACATGATTTCTTTATCCATTATCAGCCTTATCCAACACTTAAAAAGAAATGGCAATAGTCAAAAGTTGTCAAACAAAATCCGCAAACACAAAAGGTCAATTGGACTGTAAAAAAATTTATCCATGTGCTATATGGGAGGCCCATGGCCGCTAAGGATAGTGTAGAAAAGACCCAAGAAGAGATCATAAAGGAGATTGCAAAGGCCTTAGGCCATACTGGATACCTATTAGATGCTGTACTCGAAGAGATGAAACAGCTGGAATATAAAATGGCACGCACCATCGAAAAGGATGATTATAACAACCTCGTGGAGAAGTTTAACATGAAGAGGCAAGAAGCCCTATTCAGGAGAGACATGCTCATAATCCATAGGGAGGCTATAGGGGTTCGCCAGCACAAATTCCTGGACAAGTATTACCCCGTCCCGGGAAAAAAGAAAAAAAGGACATGAAAAGGAAATAAAAGTGGATTACGATCTTTGCGTCATAGGTGCAGGTCCAGCTGGCTACACAGCTGCTATAAGCGCATCTAAGATGGGACTTAAAACCGCCGTGTTTGAAGGTGGCTCTTTAGGTGGCGTGTGTACCAACAGGGGTTGCATCCCGACCAAGACTTATCTGGAGACAACAAGATTTCTCAGGCAGCTTTCCAATGCCAGGAGATTTGCAATCGACGTGGAAGACTGGTCATGCGACCTATCCTCACTTAAAAAAAGAAAAGACAGGATCGTAAATCGTCTTGTCCGGGGCGTTGAATATCTCCTTAAAGAAAACAACGTCTCCCTGTACGCATCCATGGCCGAGATAATTGACAAGAATACGGTCCGCTCTGGCAATGAGGTAATAACTACGGAAGCAATCCTGGTGGCAACGGGTTCCAGGCCAAAGAATCTGCCTTACTTGGATTCCGAGCACGTATGGACAAGCGACAATATTTTTGATGTGGAGGACATTCCCTCATCTTTGCTTATTGTTGGAGGCGGTGCAATAGGTATAGAGATGGCAGAGATCTTTTCCACCCTGGGCACCAAGGTGACCGTTGTCGAGTCCATGGACAGGATACTCCCCATGGAAGACCCTATTGTGTCGGAGGAGCTGACCAGTATCCTAAGAAACATAAACATATTCACTTCATCCAAGGTAAGTTCCATACGTATGGATTCACCTGATGGCCACTTCGAAGTGCTCATACAGACACAAAAGGGTGATGTAAGCATGAAACCTGAGAAGGTTCTTATCTCAACAGGGAGACAACCAAATGTACCCAGGGAACTCCTGGAAATGGGTATTGAATTAAATGCCACTGGTGGGATAAAGACAGGGCCCACCATGGAAACATCCATAAATGGTATATACGCAGCCGGGGATGTAACAGGCGAATACATGTTGGCCTATGTCGCCATGAAACAGGGCCAGGTGGCAGCAGAGAACATATCAGGCCATTTCAAGACAATGGATTACGACTACATACCATCGGTCATCTTCACCTCACCTGAAATAGCATCTGTAGGTAGGCCAATGGAAAAACTAAAGAACTCAAAGAAAGGTATATTCCCTGTATCTGCCCTAGGCAGGGCAAGGACAATGGAGATAAATAGCGGGTTTGCCCAGGTACATGTCTCGCCCGATGGCAGGATGGAACGCGTAACCATAGTGGCGCCGCATGCAACGGAGCTTATTGGCTGGGCAGTAATGGCCTTACGCCAGGGTATGAAGGTTGACGAGTTTCTCAGGGCAACATTCCCTCACCCAACGGTCTCCGAGATCCTGAAGGAAGCCGCAGAGGATGTCATGGGCCTTTCCATACACAAGCCCTAACCATGTAAACCAGCTATGCATAGAGTGACAATGAATTCTTGACACCCATGACCTTATACTGATAAGGGCAATATACTTCATAAAGGAGAAACGTGTCATGGCCTTACTAGATTTTGAGAAACAGGGTGGCCTGGTACCTGCCATCGCACAAGACAGCAAGACGGGTGAAGTATTGATGCTAGCCTATATGAACGAAGAGGCCTTTAAGGAGACAGTCAGGACCATGCGGGCATGCTATTACAGCAGGTCACGGAAAACCCTCTGGAGAAAAGGCGAACAATCTGGAAACATACAGATTGTCAAGGAAATACGTATAGACTGTGATAATGACACCGTACTCCTGAAGGTGGAACAGGTTGGCGGGGCAGCATGTCACCTTGGTTACAGGTCATGCTTCTTCAGAAGGCTTGAAAACGGGTCATTGATAAACGATGGTGTGAAGATATTCGATCCTGAAGAGGTGTACGGTTCATGAGCATTGTAAGACTTGCCATACCAAAGGGTAGCCTACAGAATTCCACCATAGAACTATTCAAAAATGCCGGCTGGAAGATAGTTACGTCCTCAAGAAGCTATTTCCCGTCCATTGACGATCCTGACATCGAGTGCGCATTGGTCAGGGCACAGGAAATATCCAGGTATGTGGAGTCAGGTATCTTTGACATCGCGCTCACAGGTAAGGACTGGATACTTGAAAACGAGTCGGACGTTTACGAGATTGCAGACCTAGTTTACTCTAAGACAACCAACACACCAGCAAGGTGGGTCCTGGCAGTTGCAGAAGATTCGGACATAGAAAAGCTGGAGGACTTGGAAGGCAAGAAGATAGCGACA
>QMLJ01000121.1 GCA_003643935.1 Deltaproteobacteria bacterium
ATGGATGTTGACTTGAGCTATGGCCTTAGTGAGATCGCAATACCGGCAGGGAGCAAGCAGTCCCTGGACATGCTTTTCTACATAGGGCCAAAGGAACTTAAGACGCTCAAGCTCGCCGGATACGACCTGAACAAGGCCCTTGATTTTGGATTTTTTGACTTCTTTGCAAAGCCAATGCTTATATCTTTAAACTGGATAAACTCTTACATACATAGTTACGGGTGGTCAATCATTATACTCACAGTGACAATCAAGCTCCTACTGTATCCACTTAGCCTGAAGAGCTTTAAGTCCATGAAGGAACTCCAGAAGATCCAGCCACTTATGAAGGAGATTCAGGCCAAGTACAAGGACGACAAGTCAAGATTGAACCAGGAGTTAATGAAACTGTACTCAGAGCACAAGGTCAATCCCATGGGAGGATGCCTGCCCATGCTCCTGCAGATACCCATCCTGTTTGCACTTTACAGGATATTCCTTTCCGCCATTGAACTGAGGCATACCCCCTTTCACATCGTGGGCACCTGGCTGCCCGACTTATCGGCTAAGGACCCGTACTATATCACACCTATCTTAATGGGGCTGAGCTGGTTTATCCAGCAGAAGATGACCCCAATGGGAGGAGATCCCGCTCAGCAAAAGATGATGCTCTTCATGCCTGTTATATTTACTATCTTCTTTTTGAATTTTCCTTCAGGACTGGTAATTTACTGGCTGGTGAGCAATGTCCTCTCGATTGCACAGCAGGCGTACATTAACCGTGTACACACTATATAGGAGGGAAAAAATCAAGATGACGTCAGATTACAAGGAATTCGAAGCAAAGTCAGTGGACGAAGCAATTGTTGCAGCCATGAGGGAATTCAGAGTACCATTTGAAGAACTTGATATCAAGGTAATCTCAGAGGGATCCAAGGGCCTGTTCGGCCTCATGGGCCAGAAGAATGCGAAGATCATGGCCAGAAGGCTTAATAGCGAGGCCGAGGATGAACTCAAGCCACGCCAAGTCTCCGAGGTTGAACAACAGAGCCCAGACGACGAAGATGGTACAGGGTCTATGGAAACCCTGAACAAGGACAGGGAGACCATGTTAAAGGCAAACGAGATGCTCACCAGGATACTGCGGCTGATGCACATCGACGCTGAATCCAAAATAAACACTGCCAATAATTACATCGAGATAACCGGCAAAGGCATAGGGATTATAATAGGAAAACATGGCAAGACCCTGGATGCCCTGCAATTCTTGCTAAACAGGATGGTAAACAAGGGCCTGGAGAATTCAACGCGCATAAGGATAGATGCCCAGGGTTACAGGAAAAGGCACGTTGAACACTTAAAATCGATTGCAATAAAGCTAGGGCAAAAGGTAAAGCGTACAGGACAGGCAATATCCCTCGAGAAGATGAACCCATATGACAGGCGCATAGTCCACCTGGCATTAAAGGATGACAAGAGGGTAGATACAAAAAGCGTGGGTGAAGGCCTGTATAAGAGTATAGTAATATCTCCGAGGAAGGCGTCAAAATCCTAGAAGATACTATTTACGCTGAATCAACCCCCAAGGGATATGGGGGCATTAGCATAGTAAGGCTAAGCGGTAACAGGACTCGCGATATACTCTCCATTATTACACCCCGTTCGTCTTTTCCTGACCACAGGCAGGTACTTACCCGTATCCTTGGCAGAGATGGAGGAATCATAGACCAGGTAACTGTCTGCCTGAACCTTGCACCATCTTCATACACGGGTGAAGACCTCGCAGAGATTGGCTGTCATGCCAACCCTCTTATCGTCTCGAGAATAATGGACAGGATAAAGGAGACCGGCCTGGCTCGTGTAGCCATGCCCGGTGAATTCACCATGAGGGCATTCCTGAACAAAAAGATGAGCCTGATCGAGGCAGAGGCTGTGGGTGCACTCATAGGTGCCAGGAGCTTCCTGGGGCTTGACATGACACTGAACACACTGAGCGGGGAGCTATCATCCGAGATAATAGAGATAAGGAACGATCTAATGGACGTCCTCACAGATATTGAGGCATCTTTTGTTACTGAGAACGAGGTAGAAGGGAAAGACATAAAACATCACCTCAAGAAGATCATGGACAGACTAGATAAACTGGTTGCATCATCCGATGAGGGCAAAAGCATGTACGATGGTGTTGTTACCACTATTGCTGGCCTCCCCAATGCGGGAAAGTCTTCACTCTTTAATGCCATACTGGGCTATCCCAGGGCCATCGTACACGAGGTTGAAGGCACAACCAGGGATCTCATCAGCGAGCATGTCCTGATAAAGGGCATGGACTTCATCTTCTACGATACGGCCGGCATAAAGGAAGTTGCCCAAGGTCCTGAGAAGGTAGGCATAGAGAAGACAATGGAGATACTTGGCAAGGCAGACCTGGTTTTATACGTGGTGGATGCAACAAAGGGTATCTCTGATGAAGAGATGAAGTGGCTCAAGCAAGGCAAGAGGACAGTACTGGTAATAAACAAGATAGACCTCTCTGACTGTAAGGCACCGGCCCTGGAAGGTCTTAAGGTTGTAAGGGTAAGTGCAAAGTACAACAGGGGCATAGAGACACTCATCGACATGATAACCAGTGATATACCAGACAACATGCCAAGGGTATTCATGGAGAGACATGCAAACCTCTTGAAGCGCACGATTGCATCTATACGTTCAGGTATAAACGCCATTGATGCAGGCCTCACACTTGATGCAGTTACCATTGACATAAGGGATGCGCTTTCTTCATTGAACGAGCTTACAGGAGATGGGATAGACATTGACATACTTGAAGACATCTTTTCCAAGTTCTGCGTGGGGAAATAATGGAAGACAGGATAGAGGAGTGGATATCAGAGGTAAAGGCATTTAATAAGAGCCTGGGACTACTAAGCAGACGCGCTGAAGATGACATAGAGGAACTCGTGAGAGAGACAATCTCTCTTCTAAAGGGTATACAAGAGAGCGAGATAGCAGACCTAGGTGCTGGATCAGGTCTCATGGGAATAATATTCAGCTTGTTATATCCTGCCTCCAGGGTTTACCTCATAGAAAGGGCATACAAAAAGGCCATGTTCTTAGAACACGTGGCAGATAAACTAAGTCTACATAATGTAATCGTAGTGGGGGATGAGCCGCTAAAAGGCAGAACAAGGAGGTTTGATGCCCTGATGTCAAGGGCATTCTCACCAAAGGCAGAGCTGGAACAAGCTGTATTAAAGTATCTAGACCATAAGGGGCGTTTTTATTATGCCTCAACTGCCAGGCCACAACTGGACAATACCATCCTAAGACCTACAGGGAGCAAGCAAGCAGACTGCAACCCGAGGATACACCTGTATACCTATGTCATGAATTCTCCAAAAGGCGGGCAGCCCCAGACTTCTCCTAGCAAGTGATACCTATTTACCTTCTGATATGGGTATCTGGCGGGTGATTGAGCCCTCGGTCTTGGGTAGAACAACCTCGAGCACACCCCTTTCATACTTGGCATCTATTTTATCCACGTCTACGATGTCTGGCAGGGAAAAAGACCTCCTGAATGTCCCGTACTGGCGCTCCATCATGTGGTAGTTTTCACATTGTTCCTCGTGCCTGAACTGCTTCTTGCCGCTGAGCGTCAACACGCCATTACTGACATCAAGTATTATATCTTCTTTCTTGACTCCAGGAAGTTCTGCCCTCAAGACAATAGATTCGTCATCCTCGAATATGTCAACGAGTGGCACCCATTGCCCGGATTGAGTTGCCAGTTCTTTGTCCCTTATGCTCTCTTCGAATGCCCTGTTCATCCTTTCCTGGAGGTACAGAAGTTCTTTCAAGGATTGTTTCTTCACAACGGTCAAAACTCCTCCTGATTATACCCTACATTATAATCTGCCCTATGCCGGTAACATCAGTTCCCTGTGATCTTCCAGTGCCTTCCTGAGCTTGTTCTTCACCCCTACTTCTATCTGCCTTACCCTTTCCTTGGATATGTTGTACTCTTTACCAAGTTCTTCCAATGTAGCAGGTTCATCACTCATTAGCCTCTTTTTCGCTATGGCCTGTTCCCTCTCGCTCATCGCGCTTAGTGCGTTCTCTATCTGCCTTTTCACCAGCTGCCCTTTCTCCATCTCTATTACCTCTTCCTCGGGGTTTGCACCGGCGTCTACCAGGAAATCCTTGAAGCTGGAATTGCTCTCATCCCCCATACTGTTTTCCAGGGACTGGTCACGCTGCGTGAGCCTGTATGCAATCTCTTCCACCTTCCTGGGATCTTCATCCAGCTTTGCAGATATGGCATCTATAGTGTTAACATCATGGCCTTCATCTGCCTGGTACTCTTCGTTGGAAAGGCGATTAAGGCCATAGAAAAGCTTCTTCTGCAACTTGGTCGTCCCTATCTTGACCTGGGAATAGAACCTCATTATGTAGTCGTGGATCATGGCCTTTATCCACCAGACAGCATAGGTCATAAGGCGATACCCCTTGTATGGATCAAATTTCTTTACAGCCACCATGAGTCCTATGGTGCCCTCCTGTATCAGGTCTTCGAGCGGAAGACCATAACCTGAATAATTCATTGCTATACGCACCACGTTGCGGAGGTTTGATGTAACAAGCTTGTGAGCAGCATCCACATCGTTGTATTTCCTAAGACGGACAGCGAGATCAAACTCCTCCTCTTTACTCAATACGGGATAACTCTCTATCTTCTTTATAAGCTCAGCTGGAACCCTCTGTACAACAGCCGGTAGACTCATTTTCTCCTTCCTCCTTAACACTAATTTTCGTTATAGTGTTTACATCGTCCTAATTCAAGTGTTAAGTGATCTTGATTCCTTCCGATAGTTTAGAGAAAATAATCCGTTGAAGGATTCACAATTCGTAATATAAAAAAAGAGTTAGCATACTGGAGGAAGGCACCTTTCTATGGTGTGTAAAAGGCATCTTGGTTACTGGTTACTCCCCTTGGTTTTAATCTTCGGTGCATGTACGAGCTATAACACAAGGGAATTCCCACCTGTAGAAATCCCATCCGAGTTGAAACCACCGCAGGA
>QMLJ01000122.1 GCA_003643935.1 Deltaproteobacteria bacterium
GTTTTGCCGTAATAAACTATAAGGAGGTGGATCCACGTTTCGGCACGTGGGAAGACATACGCAGGATCTCAAGAGATTATCACCTCATGGTCGACCTGGTCCTTAACCATGTATCCAGCCAGTCAAAATGGTTCCAGAGATTCCTTAGGGGTGACAAGCGTTACCGAAATTACTTTATATGGTATAACAGGAATGTCCAGATGCCTGAGGTATTCAGGCCAAGGGAGACACCACTGCTCACAAGGTTCGAGACCGCCATGGGGGCTAAGTATGTGTGGACAACGTTCAGCTCCGACCAGATTGACCTGAACTATAAAAACCCTGAGGTGCTTATGAGGATAATAGACGTCCTCCTTTTCTACCTCTCCCACGGGGTTGAAATCATCCGTCTTGATGCCATAGGCTACATATGGAAAGAACCCCACACCAGCTGCGTGAACCTCTCCAAGACACATCAGATAGTAAAGCTCTTCCGAAAGATCCTGGAGTACGTTGCCCCATATGCATTGTTACTTACCGAGGCAAACTTCCCGTACAAGGATAACATATCATACTTCGGGGAAGGTGATGAGGCACACATGGTATATCAATTTGCACTCCCACCACTGGTGCTGGATGCATTTGCCCGTAAAGACGCCTCGCACATACACAGGGTCATCAAGAGGACCAGGGAGGATCTGCTCTTCTTTGATTTCCTTGCATCCCATGATGGAATAGGATTGCCCGGTGCAAGGGGTATACTAACTAAAGAACAGATAGAAAACCTTGTGCACCTCGCCAAGGAACACGGTGGGCTTGTCTCTTACATGGAGAAAGACGGTAAAAAGGAGCCGTATGAACTTAACATCACTTACTTTGACGCCATAAACGACCCCAGAGACCAATCAGATCCTCACCAGGTAAAGAGGTTCATAGCATCTCAGGCAACTATGCTGAGCTTGAGAGGTGTACCAGGTATTTACATACATAGCCTGCTAGGTTCACGGAATTACTACGAAGGTGTGAAGAAAACCGGGATAAAGCGAATGATCAACAGGCAGAAATTACACATGGATGACCTTAAGAAAGAGCTCAAGGATATTAAGTCATTACGCCACCAGGTGTTTGAGAATTTCCTTGCCCTGCTGGATTCCAGGAAAAGGATACGCTCATTCCATCCTGGAGGATCAAAGAGGGTGGTGGATATAGACAGAAGGCTCGTATCCATTGAGCGTAGATTCGGCAGGGAAAAGATACTTGCCATAATAAACGTGAGCGATGAGACCATAGACCTCCCTCGGTATGAATTGAGGTTTGACCTGATTAAACGCTCACTTTTTGACGGAAAGGTGGATCCCTACGGGGTCTATGCATTGGAGTAAATGCCTGCTTAAGAAAAACAATCTAAACTAGGCCTGGCTCCTGAGCTCTTATTACTTACCTCCCGCCAGGCCCGGGTATGGTCTTTATGAAACCGTAGAAATCAGAATCTGTACCCATGATGATGATACTATTCTTGAAAGACATTGTCCTGTACACGTCAAGGGTCTTAAAAAACGCGTAAAATTCAGGTGCCTTGTTGTAGGCCTCTCCATATATCTTCGTTGCCTGGGCATCTGCTATACCGCGTATCTCTTCTGCCTTCCTGTATGCATTGGATCTTATTGACTTTAGCTCCTTTTCCATCTGCCCCAGGATCTCCGCCTTTTCACCCTCCCCCTCTGACCTGTACTGTGCTGCCTTCCTCTTCCTCTCTGATATCATCCTTTCATAAACCTTCTTTCTCACCCTTTCCACATAATTGAGCCTCTTTATACGAACATCCACAAGCTCCATCCCAAATTCCGGCATGGCCTTTGATGCCTCCAGAAGGATTGCACGCGTAATCTTTTCCCTGCCCAAGACTATTTTACTTCCGCCAACTTCCTGGGAAAATGGATATCCCACCATACTCTTTTCCTGCTTCTCAAGGGCCTGTGTAGAACTCCTTACAAGTTCTACCAGGGGGTTGGCAGATACATAGTCCCTCACCACTGCATCAATGGTATCGTCCAGTTTTATGTATGCCTGCTCGTATGTACCTATTACCTGCAGGAACCTGAGAGGGTCCTTTATCCGCCACCTTGCAGTGGTGTCGACCCATATAAATCTTTTATCTCGTGTCGGTATCTCCTTTGGATCGCCATCCCACCTGAGCAACCTCTTTTCGTATCTGTGGACCTTCTGTATAAAGGGGAGTTTGAAGTATAGCCCTGAGCTAGCCTTGGGTTTGTCCACAGGCTTTCCAAACTGTGTTATAACTACCTGCTCCCATTCTCTCACCGTGTAAAACGAATCTGTAGCAAGGATTATAAAGATAAAGACAAATATGCCCAGGATAAAAAAGAATGATTTCTTCATTTCAATCCCCCCTCTTTCATGAGCTCCGGGTTCAGCTGTAACAGGGGAAGAATAGACTTTTGCTTGCTATCTACAACATAGATCTTGTTCGCCTGAGGCAAGATAGCCTGAAGGGTCTCGATATAGAGTCTTCTCTTGGTTACTTCCCTGGCCTTCTTGTATTCATTAAGCACGTCCAAAAACCTTGCAACATCCCCTTTTGCCATGTTTACCCTTTCCAGGGCATAACCCCTTGCTTTGTTGATTGTCCTCTCGGCCTCGCCCTTTGCCCTGGGAATCTCCTTGTTGTAAGTTTCCTGGGCCTGGTTGATAAGTCTTTCCCTCTCCTGCTGAGCCTCGTTCACCTCGTTGAACGCACCTTTTACAGCTTCAGGTGGCACAACGTTCTGAAGTCTCACGTTGGCAATCTTTATCCCGCTATTATAATCATCAAGGATATTCTGCAGTTCTTTACGAAACTGCTTGTTTACCTCTTCCCTGTTCTGGAGGATATAGTCAAAGGTATGGTTACCAACGATACGCCTTATGACTGACTCACTTATATCCCTTAGTGCCTGGATCGGGGCCTTGATGCTAAACAGGTATTTCTTAGGATCTTCCCTCCGATACTGTACTATCCACTCCACGTCAATGACGTTTAGATCGCCTGTTAGCATAAGTGATTCGCGCTCTGTAGCCGGGCTCTTCTCGAACTCGCTACGAATACCCTGGCTTACACTCCTGAAACCGAATGCCTCTGTATCTATCTTGTCCGTGTACACGCTGTAGACCTTGTCCACGCCAAATGGCACCTTGAAATGAAAGCCAGGCATTACAGTACCTGCGTACCTGCCGAACCTTAGTATAACCCCGCGGTGGCCCGTGGAAATCGTGTACATGGATGTAGAGATACCCAGGATGACCAAAAAGGCTATAAGCAATATGATCCAGAACTTTCCTTTTCCAAGCCCTGACTTACCTATCCTGGATGTGGCCATACGTACAACATTACCAACACTAGGATACTCCCCTTGCCCCTCATATTCATCGTCTGGATCCCAAGGCATAGAATCACTCCTTCCTCAATCGTATAACTAGTAAAGATATAGGCGTTATGGTATAAGTCAAGCCATCCAGGGAATAATTATTTTTTTTGTGACTGTTTCCAGCAAAAAGGGTTGTAATGGTCGAACCTGACTATTCCCCTCTTGGCTTGTCTATTTACTGTCCAGGACGTTTCTTACCTTTAAGGCAATCTCCCGTAGCATGAAAGGCTTCATTATAAAGCCCTTTATGCCTGTTCTGCCTGCATCCTCGCTGGTTACCTTGTCATTATAGCCAGTGCATAGTATGATGGGCACATCCGGCCTGATTTTTACAATCTCCCTTGCCAAGGTCCTACCATCCATCAAAGGCATAACCATGTCGGTAATAACAAGGTCGATCCCTTTTGGTTCAAGACGAAACACGTTCAGCGCGTCAGTGCTGTTGCTGAATGCCATGACCTTGTAGCCAAGCCTCTCCAGCATGTCCTTGCCAATCTTTAATACAATATCCTCGTCGTCCACCAAGAGTATATTCTCTCTACCCCTTGGTAGCTCATCGGTATCAGCATGCATATCCTCAGGCTCTTCCCTAGCATCTGTAACCGGGAGATATACATTGAAACTGGAACCCTTGCCAAGGACACTGTCCACTGTTACCGCACCCCTATACTTTCTCACTATGCCGTTCACTATGGCAAGGCCCAGTCCAGAACCTTCTCCCACATCCTTTGTGGTAAAATACGGGTCAAATATCCTGTCCTTTATGTCAGGAGATATGCCAGAGCCAGTATCCCTTACCTGGAGCACCACATACGTGCCAGATAACAGGCCATGCGTTAAAAGGGGTGAATCTCCACCCACGTATACCCTTTTCAACCTCACATCAAGCATTCCACCCTTACTACCCATTGCATGGAGTGCATTCGTGCACAGATTCATCAGGACCTGTTCTAAAAGGCTAGGATCAGCATCAACCAGGCCGGCCTTATAATCCAGGTCTTTATGGATCTCTATGGTGGCAGGCATGGTTGCCCTCAACATCTTCAGGGTCTCATCCACCAGGCTAGCCATGTCAACTGATCTACGTTTACCAATGTCCTGCCTGCTGAAACTAAGTATCCGCCTTACAAGTTTTCTTGCCTTGAGTGCTGCCTCCTCTGCATTGCAGACCTTCTCGTAGATCTTGCCGTTGGTCTCCAAGTATGTCTTTACAAGGCTTATATTGCCGAGGATGGCTGTTAATATGTTATTGAAATCGTGTGCAATACCACCCGCAAGTGTGCCTATTGCCTCCAGCTTTTGGGCATGGAGGAGCTGGCGCTCCAGCTCTTCCATGCGCTTGCGGTCAGTAATATCTCTAATCATACCCCTGAAACCGACCTTTCGGCCTCCAGCATCCCTAATGAGCGAGATAGAGGTCTCAATGGCCCTCTTCGAGCCGTCTTTTCTTGTTATCTCCCAGTCAAAACCTTTCTCAGGCTCTCCGGTTACGTATACCCTTTTAAAGATCTGCCTCACCTCTTTCAGACTCTCACCGTCCATAAATACGCGGCCGCTTTTGTCCAAAAGGTCTTTCGACGGATATCCCAAGATTCTGTATAGAGACTTGTTTGCAAAGGTTAGCTTGCCTGTTTTATCCGTCTCA
>QMLJ01000123.1 GCA_003643935.1 Deltaproteobacteria bacterium
CTTTGGAAGAGACGCTTTGGAGATGTCAAATCATCTGGCAAAGACAGCATCGACGTGTTGGTGATACTCGAATTAGGACTGGGACCTGTCAAGCAGGAGGCCAGGATCCCTATACCGCTGAGACGTGGAGGGTTTACCTTTGCATCTTTCCCTGTATACACCTTTACTCCAAGCCTATTCAAAGGTGCAAATATAATCTTTGGTGACAACGTAGTGACTACATCGACATTAATGAACGTGGATGCTACCGCAGCCAAAGACCTCATGGATATGTTTCCTATTCTCTTTGCAAAACAGGTTGTCCGCTCATATATCAAGGCACGCGCTACAAAGGAACTGAGCCGTAAATACGGGGCCCTTGGCGCAGTATCCGGGTCTGTTGCAACAGCCCTAACAGAAAGGGCAGATCTAAGGTCATGGTCAACATTACCCAAGGAGATACAGATTGCTCGAATCCATGTGCCAAGATATAAAAGAAAACTCCTTATAAGGACTATACCCCCCAGGTTCAATAGGTACATTACTATACCCAGAGGCGCCAAACATGTGGTAGTATTATGCAGGATAACAGACTATAGCTTTAACACTGACACAAAAACTTTCTTCTGAGGGGGAAGTAATGCCTAGGATTATCAAAAAAAGCGTTGTATACCTGGTATTAGCTGCCCTTGCAGCCTGCATAACAACAGCTTCCAACATACTAAATGTGCAGACCTTAAAAGGCGGCGTAATCTCCAAAAAGGTAGAAATAAATGATAGAATACTTGCAAAGACTTTAAGTTTTGGTAAAGTAGCCTTAAAGTATATTGATTCTGAGCAAAGGCTCATGGCACAGGTCTTGATACAGAACAGGCGAAGCAGGGACGTAAGTTTTGAATATAAATTCATATGGTATGATGAAAACGGCTTTGAGATATCACCCATTACATCATGGATCCCAGCAACCCTTTCTGCCAAGGAATCAAGAGGATATACATCGGTTTCACCAGGACCAGGAGCCCAAGGGTTCAAGCTCTTGATCAGGAGGCCTCATGCCTTGACAGGCACTTGATCTCAACCTACCAGGAGGTGCAGAAGTCATGAAAAAGACAATTAAGTTAATAGCATTTTGTATTATTATTCTATTCTCCAGTGGCTGCGCCACAACCCCGAGTGTAACTTATGGGAATCCGGAACAAGTAGAGACGTTAACACCCGAGTTTGGATCTACTGATTTGCAGATGATAGCAGAGAAGATGGTCAATTCACTGCTTAAAAGCCCTGTACTTCAATCGGGCAGAAGGCCGGTGATATATGTGCACAGGGTCAAAAACAGAACCGATGAACATATTGATACCAAGGCCATAACAGACAAGATAAAGGTAGCCCTTTTAAAATCGGGCAAGGTCAGGTTCAGCGCGGTCAGCGAAGTCAATGATGAATTGTTGAAACAGCTGGAGTATCAGACAAGCTCCGGCATGGTAAACCCGAAGACTGCGAAATCCTTCGGACATCAAGTAGGAGCTGATTACTTTTTGTACGGAGAGATAACATCTATAACAAAAAAGGCTGGAAGGGTCGAAGATGTGTATTTCAAAATGACAATGAATCTAGTAAACATTGAGACAGGCCTTATTGAATGGGCCGATGAAAAGGAGATCAGGAAGCAGGCAAAAAAACCCCTTATAGGAGGTTAACAGGAGGTGCTATGGCTGGAATACTGGATGATATTGGCAAGATGTCGGTTTTAAGGCTTTCCACAGAGCTCATCAAGAACATCAAAAGGCTTATAGGCCTAGAGAAAGACTATGTAAAACAGGAGTTAATTCCTCACATAAAAGGGCTCTCACCGTGGATTATACTCTTAACCACAGGTATAGTTTTTTTATGCCTGGGTCTCTTGTGCCTGATACCAAGTGCCATACTCTTTTTAAATATCTGGTTTACACCCTGGGCATCTGCATTGCTCGTGGCGCTTGCATTGATAGCTATAGGGATAATACTGGGCTTGATAGGTGCTTATAAAGCAAAAAAGGCTGTAAACAAGGCACAAGGTATACTTAAAGAGGTCGGAGAGGATCTAAAATGTCTGAAAACGAAATAAGACAAGAAATAGAAAATCTAAAGGAAGAGATAGCCGGTCTACAAAAAGAGCTATCAGCTAAACTAGATGTGTTAAAGCAGAACCTTATTAAGTGGACAAAGGCCCTGGCAATAGGTATTGGAGGCATAATAGGCTTACGCCTTACCTTGAGGATATTGGGCTATGTACTAGGTACGCTATGGAGGCACAAGAAAGGACTTCTTTTCCTTGGTACGCCTGCATTAGCATTTTTTATTTACAGCAAGACATCACAGAAGCCTTGATAGAAATCTCCCTGTAATCTTTATGCACTGGGCCCTTCAGGCTGATACTACAGCTACTAGACAAGTTGTACTTGACTCAAGCATGCCAAGCAGTTAAAGAACCTTGACAAAAAGCTGGCTAGAATGGGGGTTATTTATGGATCTTGATAAGTATATGAAGAAAATAACAGGCAGAACAGTACCCCTATATATACTTATAATCCTGCTTGTCGTATTCGCCAACCCCTCTAAGTTTTCATGTATTATGGGCTTTATGGTACTATTACTGGGAGAGGCATTGAGATTCTGGGCAGCAGGTCATATCAGTAAGAACAACGAGCTAACAACATCTGGTCCATATGGCCACCTGCAATCACCTCTCTACCTAGGAAGTTTTATCGTGGGCACCGGTCTGTGCATAATGGCCAGGAATCCTGTAATATGGCTTCTCACAACATTAGTATTCTTTTTTTCCTACATACCTAGAAAGAAGGCAAAAGAGTGGAACAGGCTGGAAAGACTATTCGGAGAAGAGTTCATTAAGTACCGCAGTGAGGTGCATTATTTCATCCCCAGGCTTGATCCGTATCCTGGTGGTAACAAGCACCCATGGAGCCTCTCTGCTGCCATAGAGAATACAGAACATCAGACTGCCATAGCCATATTTCTTATCGCTCTATTTATATTCTTAAGGGTACATTGACATCTCAAGCAAGGGCATAGGTACATGAAAAAATCCTTTTACGTAATCATGACCATTTTCTTCCTACTCGGTTGCAGGGTCGTAGGTCAAAATGCTATAACACCTATAAGGATTGACCGAGAGAAATTAAACACCCTGCTCAAAAATGATGGCCTGACCTTCTTATATTTTTGCTCTTCAGAAAATAGGGACATCACGAGAGAGCTGAAGGGATTCCAAAGGCTTATAAAAATCTATGGCAAATATACGGATACTTCATTCCTGCTTCTACTTGTGGGTAAAGACACCCTTGGTTTACAGCGTATTGAGAAAGGTGTTAAATCTGGCAAGTTCACGGCATATCATTGCAGCGAGGATGTTGTGTTCAGCCAGGATATAACCTGTCTCCCAAGCCTTGTCGTAGTGAAAAACGGGAAGGTGATACTTGTACACAGGGGATATCCTAACATGAGAACAATTACCAAGGCCCTAGAAAGCATGAAAACCCTGACCTTACATAAAACGCACAAAGCCTCATTTATCTACATCGGCACCTAGAAGGCTCTCTACCTTGTAAAGTATGATATGGGATGGAGAAGGTTTTACCATGTACAAGTCTGCTCCCGCCTGCATTACCTTTCTACGGTTTTGGCTGTCATTCTCGCTAGTAAGCATTATAATAGGTAAGTCTCTGTATTCTATGTTTTTCCGTATCTCTTTGATAAGTTCCATGCCGTCCATGTTGGGCATATTCAGGTCAGTTATTATCAATTCCACATCTGGGTGCAGAACCATTTTCTCCAGTGCATCAAATCCATCTGATGCCTCTATACACTCGTGCCCCTTGGGTCTTAAGGTATGTACCATAAGCTTTCTAGCCGTAGGGGAATCATCAACGATCAGTATCTTGGCCATATCCCCTCCATTATTCCTTTTTGTAAGCTAGCGCACCGGGAAAGTGCACAAGTTTAAAGGCCCTTGTAATGTTATGCAACGATTCAGAATGACCTATAAATAGATAACCCCTTGGTATAAGACTGTCATAAAGCTGCGAAACAAATCTCTTCCTCAGTACATCATCAAAGTATATCAGTACATTCCTGCAGAATACTATATCAAACCCCCGCATGAGGCCTACCCTCTTTGAGTCCGCAAAGTTAAGATACTGCAATTCAACCAGCTTTTTTATTTCGTCCTTAATTCTATAAGTATTACCACTATTCTCGAAATACTTATGCTTCAATTCATCCGGCATACTACGCAGGCTGTAGGAGTTGTATTCCGCTCTCCTAGCGGAGCTAAGGGCCCTCTCACTTATGTCGCTGGCTAGTATCTTGACATCCCATTCAGGAAATCTTTCTTTGAGGACCTCCTTAATAACTATGGCCATTGTGTAAGGTTCCTCGCCTGTTGAACACCCGGCCGACCACATCCTTAAGACTTTCTCTCCCCTTCCAAGCCTATTATTAACCACGTCCGGCAATGCATACTCCTGTAGCGCCTGTATCTGAGGGGGACTCCTAAAGAAGCTCGTCTCATTAGTACTTACTGAATCGTACAGTGCCTTGATCTCCCTACTCTGCTGCTGACCATACCTTAACATGTAATAATATTCCTTGTAATCCTTAAGCTTATTTGCCTTCAGACGAAGAGACAGCCTATTCTCTAAGAGATCCTTCTTGTTGTCGGAAAAGTATATACCGGAATTCTCATATATGAAATCCCTTAAAAGCCTAAAATCTTCTTCCGACATTACGAATTTTGTATATCCTGGATCCACGCCACCTATCTCCCCTCAGCATCTCCTGACGCTGTCGAGATATAACTGTCAACCTCTTCTCCTACATTATCCATGGATAGGGTGAACCTTTCCACATCAAGCCTATCCAAGCTATAACCCATGTTACTTAGTACTTTCCATCCGTTCTGATCACTCAGTATAAATGAAGACTTCTCCCCTCCATACGCGTAGTTACCGGCCTTTGTC
>QMLJ01000124.1 GCA_003643935.1 Deltaproteobacteria bacterium
AAATAGGCAGTAGTGACGCTGGCAAAAGCGAGCAAGCCGTACTTTTCAACGCCGAGAACCCTGACCAAGTAAGGCAGCGTGATCAGTGGGAAAAAGTAATTTGCCCCCTGCAGTACAGATAAGGCAGTAAAGTTTGAAAGCAGGCGCCTGTTGTCTTGCGAGCGGAATTTTGATTTGATCGTTTTCAGCATTAAAGCAATAACGGGCTCAAGTCTGCTCTTGACTCAATCTCTTCCCGGTAATTGAAGACCTTTGTAACCCATGCAAGTGGGACGACGTTAAATAATTAAGTAATCGGTGTATAGCCATAGCGAACACGATCATCTCAAGAGCTTAAAGTAGCTGACAGTTATACAAAGCAATTTTGGGGAGAGTATTATACATCCCAACTAAATCAAGATCGGGATGCAGGTTCAAGTATGGTTCGTTTTACGACCAGGTCGTATCCTCCTGAATCCGAGGAGGGTATTGTGTTATAACCCCATTTTACGAGCTTGAAATCTGGGAGATCTTGCTCCATTGTTATCTCCAGGCCTGTTATGCACCTTGGGTGCACGCAGGATCCTGTGTTGTAATAGATCGGCCCGGGGTGAAGTTCCTTTCTTATCCCAGGGCCTTGTATCCCTGATTCAACATACCTGCGTTCTGTGAGAGATAGGTTTTCATACACAGGGCGATGGGTGTGGCCTGCGATGATAATGCTTATGCCCTTGTCATTGTTTCTTGCCCAGGATGAGAGTGTCTCGTCAATCTCTGTACACATCCCGGGGTTGGTCGCTGCCCTTGTAGGGTCTTTAGCGCCTGCATGTTGAAAGCGTGACCAGAAATGCCGGACAAAAAATCTACTGAGAGAAGCAGCTTTTCCACTGCACATGGGATCTGCCTGGTGGCCGTGCAAAAGCAGGATGCGCCCGGCCTTTCCTGTATCTATAACCACTGCCTCATAGACACGTATGCCCTCGAACAAGGTAGAAAGTTTTGATCCGTTATCCTTCCATTTTTCATCGTGATTGCCCCAGACCTTTATGTAGCGGCTGATGCTTGGATCTGGATCGTGGAATTGTTTTATCCTGACGTATACCGAGGTGTGGGTTATGTATATCTGGTCAAAGGTATCTACTTCCCATAGCTCCTCGCCATCGCCAAGCTCTATGTATGTGAACCCCTGTGATAGATAATGGTCAAGCGCACATTTAAAGATTACAGAGTTGTGTGCAAAGTCGTCTGAGCCAGAGCCATCGCCACGATGCATGTCGCTCATGACGATGATCTTAGCACCAGGGCCCATGGCAAGGGTCTTGATCCTGGTGGGCCAATGTAACGATAATTTGTGATATACAACATCCATGTTTGTTTTGCCTGTCGATATCCCAACAGTTTTTGCAAGCTCTCTTTGAGATAGCTCAGGATTCTGGGGAGGCTATCAAAATACCTCTATCTATCGAACTACTACACCCCCGGTTCATTGTCTGAACAAGAATATGGGATTGATGTAAAATGCCAAGGATATGTGGGTGACTTTTTCTATCAGACTGCTGATTTTTAATTTTTTCGTAAATCTGACTTCTCCGGTTCATGTGTGTAAAGTGTGAAGTTGTAAGGCGTGAAGCAAGGGTTACAGTCTCTTTGGTTCATCCCGTTTATCTGGTTAGTCTGGTGTTTAGACATTTGGTGAGTTATAAGATTATGATCGCCGTTAACGATTCAATTGCTCCATTTATCACTGAGCTTCATTGTTTCCTTACACTCTCTCTAATTCCTTTTTAAATTCTTTTGGTGTCAGCTTAATTTCACGGAGCACCCTCTCCATTATCTTAAAATTGACGATAGGAAGGTGACTCATACCGCTATCTCAATTTGCTGGAGCCCAATGAATCTGGGAAGTTCTTCCGTCGGCCCTTTGTATTCCATGAGGCATAATTCCAGAACCTCTTCGAGGTTCTTTCGAAGCTCATCCAGTGTAGCCCCTTGAGTATGGGCACCAGAAATACCCGGCACAATACCTACATACAGGTTGGTCTCTGGATCCCATTCCACATAAGCTGTAAAGGTTTTCATACTTATACCCTCCTTATCATATCTATAACATAATAGAAGAAAATTAAGAATGCAACTTAAGTTAATGTCAAGGATTGAGACGTTTGCACGCTTAAACTTTTTCATCCCGGTTTAGATTTCAGCGATTTTTTAGGAGCCCAGGCATATTTTATGAGAAGATCCATTAAAACAGCATTAATTTCACTAGAATCTTTATTTTCTAGCCCTTTATTATGATGAATAGACTTAAGATACCCACTTTACGCCATTGCGACCTGAACCTTTGGCTTGTTGAGAATCATCCGCTTGATATTGAATGCCATGGGACAAAATATGCGGCTTCAGCCCTCCTTTACCAATAACAACACGATAATTAATGATTAAATTGGTAAAAGGGTAGCATGGCATCCCTGCTTTCTTCACAGCTCCGCCACTTAGGGTGGATGATGTACTCCTCCTCCCAACGGGTATTTTAATCTTATTGGCTCCCTCAAAAAAACACAACAATTACGTATAATAAATATTATCAGAATGATATAACAGTCAAGTTTTCTTTGATGAAAGAAGAGGGGAAGGGCGTTGTTGATATCGATCTGATCAGGCAGCTCATGGCAGATAATCCGACATGAAATCGGAGCAGGTTATCGAAGTAGCTGTGTGAACGTTGTGGATGGCACGGTGCTTCCTACCCTGCCCAGGTGTTTCAGGAGAGATTCCTTGGTTCGGGTAAGATCTTTGACCTGGATTCGGGGTATGCAGAATATAAGCTGTTGGCTAAGATTTCCTCGGCACAAGGTTTTTTTGTTATCCGCCTGCGGGACAATGCGGTATGGAAAATTACTGGTTCTAAACCCACGAAGAGAACTTGTGAAATGCTTGATCTCTTCTTCATGGACTAGTAGATACGTTTTACAATGGCTAACGGGCAGATTCGGTCTATTTTACCCGTCTGCAAACCTTACCTTACGACAGGGCTTGCTTGATCCTGTTCAGTCCTTCTACTATGCTTTCCTCATTCAATGCAAAGGATAGTCGCATGTGATCAGGCGAACCAAAGCCCTCTCCAGGTACAACGGCCACCATTGCCTTGTCCAGGAGGTAGTCGGCAAGGCCTGATGCACTTCCGAACCTCTCCAGATGGGCCTTAACCGATGGGAAACAGTAGAACGTACCATCTGGTTCAATGACTTCAAGACCAGGGATCTCCCTCAGCATGGATACCATGATGGTCCTTCTTTCTTCAAACGTCTTTCTCATCTCTTCCACGGTATGCTGTGGTCCCCTTAGTGCCTCGATTGCGGCGGCCTGGGCCAGACTGGTTGGATTGGAAGTGCTCTGGCTCTGCAGCTTGGTCATGGCGGATATAACCTCTGGGTCACCTATGCAGTAGCCTATCCTCCAACCCGTCATGGCATAGGTCTTTGAGACACCCTGTATTATGAATGTCCGCTTCTCCAGGTCCCTTGACAGGGTGGCTATACTTGTGAACTCTGAACCAGGGTAGACTATCTTATGGTAAATATCGTCTGATATAATTATAAGGTTGTTTTGCAGGCAGACCTCTGCAATTTCCTCGATCTCTTTCTTTGTGTAAGTTATACCTGTAGGGTTGCACGGGGAGTTTATTATTATGCCCTTTGTCCTCTTGGTTATTAATTCCTTCAACTGCTGGATATCCATCCTCATGTTGTTCTGTGTGGTATCTATGATCACTGGTACAGCGCCTGCTATCCTTATTATCGGTGGATATGACACCCAGTATGGGCTAGGGCATATGACCTCGTCACCAGGCGTGAAAAGCGTAAGGATCAGGTTAAACAGGCTGTGCTTGGCACCGCAAGATACTATTATGTTATCAGTAGTTATCTTGATTCCATAGTCTTCTGATATCCTGTCCGCTATTGCACCTTTTAGCTCGACTGTTCCTCCTACAGGTGTGTACTTTGTAAAGCCGTTTTCAAGGGCACGTACGGCTGCTTGCTTAATATGCTCGGGTGTATCGAAATCAGGCTCTCCTGCTCCGAAACCTATAACATCCTTGCCTTGTGCTTTAAGTGCCTTTGCCTTTGATGTAACTGCGAGTGTGGGTGATGTAGGTATACTGGATACAGTTGGCGATATCTTCATTTCCCCTCCCTGCTTGATTTTTTTAAAGCCCGGCTATTCTTTTTTCATTAATGGAAATTTTTCATACAGCTTGAGAAGAACAGGCTCGGGAACGAGTCCCTTCACAGATCCACCTGCTGCGGCTGTTGCCTTTATGATCGTGGAACTCACGAACATGTTTCTATAGTCTGTCATGAGGAAAAAGGTCTCAATATCATCACATAGCTTGCGGTTCATAAGGGCAAGCTGAAGCTCCATCTCGAAGTCTGATACCGCCCTTAGCCCCCTTATTATTGCACATGCATGCACCTCTTTTATATAGTCCACAAGCAGGCCTTCGAAACTATCAACACTTATTCTTGGGTTGTCCTGCACAGAGGCTTTGATCATTTCGAGTTTCTCGTCTAGCGTGAACAGTTCATGTTTTAGCGGATTTATCCCAACAGCGATTATCACCCTGTCAAACACGGTAAGCGCCCTTCTTGCTATATCCACGTGGCCATTTGTCATGGGATCGAAAGTGCCAGGGCACACAGCTATTCTCTCGCTCACTCTACCCCACCTCTTTCCTTATATAAGTAATGCATGTATCCCCGTAGAAAGCCTGCTTCCATGGCTCCAATCCAAGGGCCTCCCTTGGAGAATGTTCTATCACAAGCATGCCATCCTCTTTGAGTAATCTTAATACACTAGGAGCTAGTAGACGGGCAAGTCCTTTGTTGTAAGGAGGGTCCATGAATATGATATCAAAACTTTCTCTGCATTTTCTCACAAATGCCGATGCGTCCGATACAATGGTCCTTGTCGTATTTTTTATTTCCAGATCCCTTATAT
>QMLJ01000125.1 GCA_003643935.1 Deltaproteobacteria bacterium
GCTTACCGAGCAGATAAAGGCACTTTCCAGTACACAGAACCAGCTCAAGGAAGAAACATCAAAGCTGGTGAGGGCATTGAGGAGTCCGGTGGTACGTGGAAGATGGGGAGAGATACAGCTCAGACGCGTGGTAGAGATGGCAGGTATGCTGAACCATTGCGATTTTGTGGAGCAGAAATCTGCTGAGGCAGGAGATGGCAGGTTGAGGCCTGACCTCATTGTAAAGCTTCCGGGTGGGAAAAACGTTATAGTGGATGCAAAGGCACCTTTAGATGCCTACCTGAATGCTGTGGAGGAACAGGACGAGGAAAAGAGAAAGGATTACATGGAACACCATGCCAGGCAGATACATGACCACATGCAGAAGCTCAGCTCTAAGGCATACTGGGAGCAGTTTGCACCAACCCCTGAATTTGTCGTCATGTTTTTACCCGGCGAGACCTTTTTCAGCTCGGCACTGGAACATGATCCAGGTCTTATAGAGGAAGGGGTCAAGCACAGGATCATACTTGCATCGCCTACAACGCTTATAGCACTCCTGAGGGCCATTGCATATGGATGGCGGCAGGAGACCATAGCAAAGAGTGCGCAGGAGATAAGCGAACTCGGCCGTGAACTATACAGGAGGTTGACAACGCTTGTGTCGCACATGAACAGGCTGGGTAAGGGCCTGGATAACGCGGTCAAGGCATATAACGATGCGGTTGGGTCTTTTGAAAGCAGGGTGTTGGTCCAGGCAAGAAAGTTTCCAGAGCTTGGTGCCGGCACTTCCAGGGATATACCTGCCATTAAGCCGGTGGAGAAAGCTGCAAGGCAGATCCTCTCTCCCGAGGAAGAAGACTGACCCCTTTTGACAGATTGTTTGCATCACCTCAAGCGATTCAATGCAATAGTGACAAGTTGTCTTGCCATGCGTATGCATGTCTGCTGCTTTTGCCATGATGTCAAGATTGACCGATTGTTCCAAATAAATAACCTGTAGTATCAGTAAGTTACATCCTATAACTACCTGGCACACCTATTGCCTATATAGGGTAGAAAGTTAAGAAAGGAGAAAAAAGATGATAGCACTTTGGATAGTAATTGGATGTTTGTTCCTCACCGGCATAGGGATCAGGTTTATATACAAGGTAATGGGTCTCACAGCCCTGGAGGCAAGTGCGGTCTTCGTGCTTATTACATTGCTCGTTGCGGTTAACACAGCCCCTGCAAGGGAACTGATTGCAAGGCTTTTCTAAGGGAATCAAGGGGGGTATCATGAAGGTTGAGAGAGAGAGATTACCGCTTAGCCTAGCGAACAGGATTGCCAGGATAAGCTCTCATGGAATGGTTCTGGTTATAATGACATTCCTTGGTCTGTACCTAGGTATTTATCTGGATGGTGTAACAGGTATGGTGCCAAACTTTACCCTTGTTGGATTTATTCTGGGCGTTGCCCTGGGATTCAGAGGTTTTATAAAGGAAACCTTAATCGAAAGAAAGGGCCAGACATAGACCCAAGCACAATGTTAAGGTTTGCCTGGTCCCTATGTAGTGCTTAACAATGTCTTCAGTTATTAAAGTAAAGCACGCATCTACATGCCCGACGTAATAGAAGGCATAAGAACATTATAGCCCTGTTTTACTTCTTTTTCCAAGAAAGTCAGTTATATAAAACCTTCTTCCTTGTTCTCTAGTTGTACCTTGGCTATATAGAGTCTACTTCAACGTACTTGGCAAGTATATCTGATGCAGGTACTATCACGTATTCCACGCCTTCGAACTTTATCTTGGTGCTGGATGAGTCATCGTATATTACCCTATCCCCCACGGAGATCTCTTCACTTGCCCCTGCTGCAATGGCAACTATCTCGCCCTCGTTTGATTTCTCCCTGGCGGTATCAGGTATTATTATACCACCCGGGCTCTTCTCCTCTTTCTCGGGATCGAGCTTTATCAGTACATTTGCGTTGATGGGTTGAAGCTTTTTCATCTCTGAACCTCCTGGTTATTTTATACCTAGTAATTCGTCGAGTTTTTCCTTGTCAAAACCCACGACTATCTTCCCATTAATCTCTGTCTGTGGAGTCCCAAGTTGCCCGCTTTTTCTTACCAGCCTATCAGCAGCTGACTGATCTTTGGAGACATCTATCTCTCTGAAAGGTATACGGTTCTTCATGAGATAGGTCTTTTCCCTGTTGCACCACGGGCAGTGAGGAGACGTATACACTATAACCCTCGGCTGGGTCTGCTTCTTTTGCTTGCCACCTGCCTTGGCCTTTACCGGTGTACCACTTAGCATGATTTGGTAATAGTCTTTACTCTGGGCCCCGTGTATACGGTTTGCCACCTTGCCGTCCCTGAGTATCAGGACAGTGGGTACCGAATTTACATCGAATAGGGGGTGTATATCCCTGACATTGGATGCATTGACAGCATATACAGGCATGTCCTGGTTTTCTTTTGCAAGGTCATTTAATACATCAAGTGCCTTGAGACTGGAGTCCGATTTGTTGGTGTAGAAAATAACTACAAGAAAGTCCTTGTTAGTTTTCCTTATCTTTTCGAAGTGTTCCCTACTTTTTATTTCCTCTACCATAAATAAGCCCACCCTATTGATTCCCCCATACTACCTATGGCAGGGGAAATGCGTTATTCTCTCTTCCGTACACCTTATTAGGTATTTAAAATAGCAAGCGTGTATTAATATACATTCTTTGCCCTAAGTCAACCCCTATTTTGAAATGTGTAAAGTAAATACAGGCTATTAGGTGGAATTGTAGACAGTAATACACTATGTATAAAGACCAAGTTGACTATTCTGGGTCATTTCAAAATAATTTTATTACTAACCTGTTACCTTTTATTTTCTTTTTTTCATCACGATATAAGTGGACACGGCCTTTGCTATGAGTTCCCCCTTTGTATCCCTTACCTCCACATCTCCCAGGGCAATCCTACTTCCCTTGTATATTATCCTGGCTTCAGACAAGATCTCACCTTCGGTGAAAGGTCTCAGGTAGTTGATTTTCATCTCTACCGTGGTAAACACCTCGTTATGTTTTATGAGCCCTAGGAGTGCCATTGCAACTGATGAGTCTGCAACGGAGAATATCGCCCCGCCATGGACCACTCCGAAAGGTTGGAGAAGATTATCTGAATACTCTAACCTTACCTTTGCCCAACCTCTTCCAACATCAACGAGCTCCATGCCGAGTAGTTCCCAATAGGGTGAGCGGGTTTTCATGATCGACATTATATACCCTTTGGTTTGTCCATCGAGTTCCTGGTATTCATGCATTTCTCTTCCCCTCTCCAGGCATATATGTCTGTTTACAAGGAGTTAGGCCTCATGTGTTGATTTTACCGGTGGTCTTTCTTAATACCCTATGCTGTATCACCTCCTATACTTCTGTAAGCTGTCCATGTAGAGGTCGCCTCCGTAAATGTCGTTTATTACCATGAGCCTCATTTCTTTTACCTCCATTTGGTATATGGCCTCTGGCCCTAGCTCGGGGAAGGCAATCACGCGGGCCGATAGGATGCACCTTGATATAAGTGCACCTGCACCGCCTAGGGCAGCAAAATATATTGCCTTGTATTTTTTTATGGCATTCTTCACTGCACTAGAACGCTTACCCTTACCGATCATCCCCTTTAGGCCGTGGGCAATAAGCTCAGGTGTATAAGGATCCATGCGATAGCTCGTAGTCGGGCCGGCAGAGCCTATTGGTCTGCCTGGCCTGGCTGGCGTGGGCCCAACATAGTATATTACCTGTCCCTCCAGTTCAAATGGTAGGTCTCCGGAGTTTCTAAGTAGATCAGCCAGTCTTCTGTGTGCCTCGTCCCTTGCAGTGTAGATAGTACCATCCAAAATTGCCCTGTCACCTGCCCTGAGTACCTCCACGTCCTTGTCGCTCACCGGGGTCTTGATGTGAAAAACACCCTGTTCCAGCTCCTCTATCACAGTTCTACCTCCCTGTGCCTGGATGCGTGGCACTGTATATTTACTGCCACGGGCAGGCTTGCAATGTGGCAGGGCATTGAATTTATGTGAACCGCAAGACTGGTCACACGTCCGCCGTATCCCTCGGGCCCTATACCAAGTCTGTTTATCTCTTCGAGCAAATCTTTTTCAAGGCCTTGAAGGAATGGGTCAGGGTTTGTGGTCCCAACCGGGCGTAGTATGGCCTTCTTGGCAAGAAGCGCCGCTTTCTCGATGCTCCCGCCTATACCAATACCCACTATGATTGGAGGGCATGGGTTTGGCCCTGCCTGGTCGACCAGGTCTATAACAAATTTCTTTATACCGTCGATACCTGCTGCTGGGGTGAGCATTGTTGCTCTACTCATATTCTCGCTGCCACCACCCTTGGGAACAAATGTTATCTTGAGACTATCCCCCTCCACTATGTCAAAGTGTATCACGGCCGGTGTGTTATCCCCTATATTCTTCCTTGTAAATGGATCGCAGGTGCTTTTCCTCAGGTAGCCATTCCTGTACCCCAGTCTCACACCCTCATTTATGGCTTCCTTCAGCGATCCGCCGATTACATGGACTTCCTGACCTATCTCAACGAATACCACGGCAAGACCTGTATCCTGGCATATGGGAATGCCGTCTTCTCTGGCTATCCTGGCATTCTCTATGAGACTTTTGAGGACATCTTTACCTAATGGAGATTCTTCTGCCTTGATCGCTTTTTTAAAGGCGTTTATTACATCACTACCCAGTTCAGTATTCGCATGGAGAGTAAGATCCTTAAGTGCTTCAATAATGTCGTTTGTATGAATCTCCCGCATCCAGACCCCTTTCTGTAATCCTGGTTTTTATTACCTGCGAGACTGGTGAAGAATACCAATACCTTTTAAACACCGTGTTGTTATTAAGTATACAATAATGATTGTCTCGATACCATGCAGATACTAGTAGCACATGCCTGAACGTCCAGTCAATTTTATTACAGGCTGATATCCTGAGCAGATATAAGCTGCA
>QMLJ01000126.1 GCA_003643935.1 Deltaproteobacteria bacterium
AATTCTGGAAGCTCATCCAAAAAAAGTACACCGTTCGTTGCCAAGGATGTCTCTCCAGGAACGGGCACAGAGCCGCCTCCTATGAGACCTGCATCAGATATGGTGTGATGAGGTGCCCTGAACGGTCTCTGTGTCACTATGGTATTACCCCTAAGATGTCCGGCTGCAGAGTATATCCTTGTGCATTCTATAATCTCTTCCCTTGTAAGGGGCGGAAGTATAGACGGCAATCTCTTTGCCAACATGGATTTGCCTGCCCCTGGTGGGCCTATCATGAGCATGTTGTGAGCCCCTGCCGCCGCTATCTCCATGGCCCTCTTTGCTGTGGACTGACCCTGTATCTCTGACAGGTCGGCCAAGTGATCAGGCTCATGCGCAAGCCTGTCCCAGGGATCAAGCCTTGCGGGTTCCATGTCCCCAAGGAGTATTTTCACGGCATTCTTGAGATCATCAGTAGGCCACACGCCAATACCGGCAAGACTGGCTTCCATTGTATTGTGCGATGGGCATATAATGCCCCTCAGGCCTAGTTTCCTTGCAAGGAAGGCGGCTGCGACAACACCGTTTACCGGCCTCAAGGAGCCGTCCAACCCCAATTCACCTACGAACATATACATGCTTACCCTCTCTTGGGGTATGACCCCGAGACATGTCAATATTGCAATTGCTATGGGTAGGTCAAAAGTGGCACCTTCTTTCCTTATATCTGCAGGGGCAAGGTTCAAGGTAATCCTCATGGCAGGGAAGTCGTAGCCGGAATTTAGTATTGCAGAACGCACCCTTTCCTTGCTCTCCCTTACAGAGCTGTCTGGCAGGCCCACGATTGAGAAAGATGGCAGGCCATAATTCAGGTCTGCCTCCACGAATACCCTCAATGCATCAGTCCCATGGGGTGAGGCCGAGATAACATTGGATATCATAAATAACCTCCCTACTAATAAATCAGGATAACAGGCGAGAATTAATCTATTTCAAGAAAACAAAAACTCAGATATCCCTATTTACTCACACCCTTAAAACCTGCGCAGTATCCTTTACAACTTGGATTGTAATCCTATTCTACAGCACGAAAAAACTAAAATCAAAGGACTTCTTTGATACTTGACAGGTTAAATTTTTGGTCTTAAGATTCTAATAGATACTGGCAGGTAGGATAGATGGAAGAGGTAAAAGACGGGTACACCATCAGGGATACAAGAGGAGACAGCAAGGATGATTCCTCTCCCAAGGTGGATGAGAAAGACGCAGGTGGAGAGAAGTCAGGAAGCCAGCCATCCAAGGATAACACATCTGCCAGTCATAATCTGCCTAAGCTGGATTTTTCCACCCTTGTGATGAGTTTCGCTACTACTGCCATGATAAGCCTTGGCAAGATACCCGATCCCCAGACAGGTCAAACCGTAAAAGACTTGGCCTTGGCCCGTCAGAACATAGATATTATCTCAATACTAGAGGAAAAGACGAGGGGAAACCTTTCCCAGGATGAACAATCTTTAATAAAGAATATCCTGTATGAATTAAGGCTGGCATTTGTGGAGGCAACCAGGTGAAAGAGAGTAAAGGATCCTCAAGCAAGCTGTATCTGGGGGGTATAGTAGTACTCGCTGCATGCTGTGTAATGGCGGGGATGATAATATCTTCTTCGTTCAGGCTACCTGAGATAGGCCAGGCTGCACCTTTCTGGGAGGAGGGCAACAAAGAGGCTTCACCTGTAGTGGTTCTTCCAAGTCTGCGCGTTCTTGTTAAGAAGACAAAGCCTGCCGTAGTGAATATAAGTACGAGTAAGACAGTGCACTCTAAGGACATGTTCAAGAAATTCTATGGGCCTGGTGGAGATATGGGCCCTTTCGGGGATTTTTTCAACAAGTTCTTCGAGAACTTCCCTGACCGGGTGATGAAGCAGAGAAGCTTGGGATCAGGATTTATAATCTCTAAGGACGGGTATATCTTGACTAATTACCATGTCATTAAGGATGCGGACGAAATCTCGGTATCCTTGGTAAACAAGGAAAAATTCGATGCAAAGGTGATAGGCAAGGACAAGACGACAGATATCGCCTTGATAAAGATAAACCCCAAAAAAAAGGATCTTCCTGTTTTAGTACTTGGGGACTCAGACAAAATAGATGTCGGTGACTGGGTCATTGCCATTGGTAACCCCTTTGGTCTTGGACATACGGTAACCCAGGGCATTGTAAGTGCAAAGGAAAGGATAATAGGCGCTGGTCCTTATGACAACTTCATACAGACCGATGCTGCAATAAACCCTGGAAACTCCGGAGGGCCGCTAATAAACCTTAAGGGCGAGGTGGTTGGTATTAATACCGCGATAGTGGCTACAGGCCAGGGGATCGGGTTTGCTATCCCTATAAACATGGCGAAGTCCATACTTCCAGACCTGAGGCAAAAAGGTTCGGTTGCCAGGGGATGGCTTGGCGTTGCCATACAGGATGTCACACCCGAGATTGCCAAGGCCGTAGGCCTGGCCAAGGCACACGGTGCAATAGTGTCTAAGGTCTATCCCGGCGATCCAGCAGACAAGGCAGGCATCAAGAAAGGTGACGTTATAATAAAGGTAAATGGCCACGAAATAAAGGACACCCATGACCTGACACGCTTAATCGGTAGTCTCAAACCAGGTTCCAAGGTAAGGATAGTGGTATGGCGTGGCAAGAAGGAAATCAGTCTAATGGCACGTCTAAAGCAACGTACAGAAGAGCATATTGCAGGACTGCAGGGGGAACAGGGAGGGCACGAGAAGGTTGTTAAGAAGGATAAACTTGGTATAAGCGTTAGGGGTATAACACCAGAGATTGCTAGGCAGTATAACCTTGAGAGTAAAGAAGGCGTCATAGTAATGGGAGTTGACCCCAAGGGTCCTGCATCGTCATCCGGGCTCAGGCGAGGTGATATCATTGAGGAGGTAAATGGGCACCCCATACATGGAGTCAAGGATTACCTTGAGCAGGTAAACAAAGCAAAGAAGGGGGATTCTATACTTCTGCTCGTAATGAGGGCAGGGAATCCTTTATATATAGCTATTGAAGTGAAGTGAGGGTGCTTGCACCTGCCAAGCTGAATGTTTATCTAAGGGTTCTCGGGAAGAGGCCTGATGGTTATCATGATGTTAATACATTGATGATTCCCGTTACCCTGTATGATGAGCTCCATGTAGAGCCTCAAAGAGATGAGATAAATGTCGAGACCAAGGGGCTGGATATCAGTAGGGAGGATAATCTTGCCTACAAGGCGGCAAGAAGGTTTATCGATACAACAGGGATTAACGCTGGGGTTCATGTACGTATCGTCAAGCATATTCCCGCAGGTGCTGGCCTTGGGGGAGGTAGTAGCGATGCAGCAGGGGTGCTTCTGGCCATGAACCGTCTGTTTAAGGCAGGGCTTAATGAGCAGGACCTCGCCTCTATGGCAGCAGACATTGGAGCGGATTGCCCTTTTTTCATCATGAGGAGACCGTTCGTAATGGTTGGTAGGGGTGACATCCCTGCGCGGGAGGTACATATCGAAGACAGGATATTCCTGGTAATAGTACCTTCTTTCAGCTTAAACACTGTGGAGGTCTATTCCTCGCTCGACCATTTCCGCCCTGGAGTGGACAATTATATTGATGCTAGTATTAAGACGATAGATAGTACAAGACCAGTGGCACCCGAGGACCTGCTTGTAAACGACTTGGAAGAAGTGGTTTTCAGCAGGCATCCGGAGATCAGGGATATAAAACAAGAATTACTTGATGCCGGTGCCCTTGGTGCTATCATGACTGGGAGTGGGTCTGCTGTATTTGGCGTGTTCAGGGATTATGATCACGTTGAAAATGCTTTGAAATCTATGGGGAAGTGTGAAGGCAATAGGTATCTATGCACAACAATCTTTGGAGGAGGTTAGGGCATGGAGATTACAGAGGTAAAGGTTTTTCCGGTAAGAAACAACGAAAAGCTCAAGGCGTACGCATCTGTTGTGTTTGATGACTGTTTTGTTGTCCGTGATTTGAGGATTATAAACGGCAATTCTGGGCTTTTTGTTGCTATGCCCTCCCGGAAAAGGAAAGACGGGTCATTCAGGGACACGGCGCATCCTCTAAACGTGGAGACAAGGGCAAAGATTGAAAAGACGGTTCTAGAATTGTATCGTCAGAAGATTACTGCCGAACCTGAGACTTGAAGTCTATCTAAGTTATACGGTATACGGGAATAGTTTCATCAGGCATCATCCTTGGGATGTCGTCTAAGGGCAGGACACGAGATTTTGGATCTCGTTATGGTGGTTCGAATCCACCCATCCCAGCCAAAATGGACAAGAGAGGTTACGTAGGTCATGGAATCCGACGTGTGCATCTTTAGCGGTAATTCAAACAAGAAGCTTTGTTCTAGTATTTGTGAAATACTCGGGATTGGTATGGGTAAGGCCATTGTCCAGCATTTTTCCGATGGCGAGTGCTCGGTAGAGATTACAGAGAGCATAAGAGGCAAGGACGTTTTCATAGTTCAGTCAACGTGTCCTCCTGTTAACGAACACCTGATGGAATTGCTAGTTCTGTTGGATGCCCTTAAGAGGGCCTCGGCCAGTAGGATAACGGCTGTAATACCTTATTTTGGATATGCAAGGCAGGATAGGAAGGCTGCCCCACGAACGCCTATTACTGCAAAGCTCGTTGCAGATCTACTTACCACTGCTGGGGCGAACAGAGTACTCACCATGGATCTCCATGCCGGCCAGATTCAAGGTTTCTTTAACATCCCTGTGGACAATCTGTACGCCAAATCAGTTATGCCGGAATACCTCAAGGGAAGGTTTACTCACGATGAGCTTGTTGTGGTCTCCCCTGATGCCGGGGGGGTAGAGAGGGCCAGGGC
>QMLJ01000127.1 GCA_003643935.1 Deltaproteobacteria bacterium
ATATCGAGGCCATGATCCTTGAATACCCTGCGATTATAAGTCTCCATGAAAAAGCCCCTATTATCAATGTACACGTCAGGTTCTATTATTAATGCCCCCTTTAGGTCTGTCTCAATAAACTTCATAAATCCTCCAAGTTATGAATTCAATGCACATAAACCATGCCGGGGCATATTTCAACCGCAATTAGACACACGCTCGTACGCATTGTACACCTCTTTCACTATTTCTTCCACCCTGCCGTGGTACCTGGGTGATATATGCATGGGAATGACCTTTTTAGCGCTTAACATACCTGCAATGGTCCCTGCCTGACGTGCTGTTAGGTGTCCCTTCCTGTACGCCTCATCTCTTAGTTCATCCAGATAAAAGGCCTCTATAAAGAGGATATCTGTACCTGAAGCAATGGCCATTAGATTTTCTACATTTTCACGGGAATACCTGATATCTGTAATGTAGCCAATCTTCTGGCCGGGAGATATGGTAACGAGCTCGTCCATAAGCTCATTTACTCTTTTTACTGTTGTTCCCATCACTAAGCTTACCTCGATACTGGCCTGATAATCACCCGCAAGTATGTATTCCTTGAGCTTACCTAACCAAGGCCCTGAAATGTATCCCCGGTCGTGAAGTACGTCCCCCCTTATATTAATATGGGCTCTCTCTTCCAAGGTAAATGCAAGGCATGGTATATTATGGTCAAGCACCACTGATTTCACCGTATACCTGGGCTCATCGGTTATCACACAACAGGGATCTAAAGGGTACTCTTCCGCACTGTAATCCTTGAATTCAGTGGATAGATTCGCAGAGGTTGATGTCATAAGGCCCGGCCTTATCTCCATTATATGGACAGCAAGCTTATAATCTTTTGCAAGGTTCCAGGTGTAGGCATGCAATTTGGAAAGCACCTTTTCTGTGATACCCTCTGGTCCATATATGTAAAGAGGTTCTTCCCTGTGTAGTATAGCTCTCAACACATAATCCAGGCCAATGAAATGATCCATGCGGGCATGACTTATATATATGCCGTCAATGAGTAAGAGCTCTCTTGGGGTAATGGTAAGGAAATGGCCGCAGTCAAAAAGGAGTGCCTTTCTTTCGTTGAGAACCCTTACATAAACAAGGGGATCAAACAATGGACCATTTACCAACCTTGGAATGAAAGAGGGACGCATCAGTGAATCTATAACCCATATGGCTGCAATAATCTATAACAACAATCTACAACCCCAATGTCTTTAGCAGGTTATCCACATCATCCTGGGACGCGGCAACAGATTTCTCCGTACCTGTTGCAGGGCCACGCAGGTGGTTCCCTTCTTGATTGGAAAGTTTTTTTCTATCAACCATGCCCTTGCCATGCTTCCTGATTATGTCCACCAGTCTCCCCTCGACACTATCCAAGAGGTTTGAGACCTTTTTTACCAGCTGGTCAACAAGGTCAGCATGTATCTGTAACTCGCTTATCTTGTTCAGATCATTAATGATCTCTTCATTGTGTTCCTCGAGTTCTTTCAATCTGGCCTTTGCACCGGCCTTATCTCCCTTATCAACCATGTTCACTATCTCTTTCAACACGGCCTTGTCAGCCATTACCACTTCCTGCCTGTTAAAGAGCAGATCCAGTGTTTTATCAGATGCATCCTTCACTAAGGAAGAAGCATAGGCTAGTCTACCAGTGAGTCTCACATCATCTTCCTCTGCCAGCTTGGCTATAATGGGCTCCACTGTTTCCTGTATCTCCTTTATTGAGTTGTGCAAGTCTTTTGCAACCTCTCCCACACCTCTGAAAAGACCAGAGGACGCGATATAAGAGAGATCAGCCACCCTCTCTCTTGCCTCGCCCAGATCCCCCAAAGACAGGGCCAGCACAGCATCTTTAAGGGTTTCCATGAATCTTTCTATCTGCCCTATGACATGCTCCTCTTCCTTGCCTAGGAAATCCTTCAGGGCATCTGTATTCTTAAGTAATTCCCTTACAGGTTTGTCCTTGGCTTTATTAAGATTGTGATTTTTCTTTGCCATCTGCGTCACACCTGAAAGACTAATAGCGTAGAAAGCCCATGTCCTTTATTATCCGAGCGCTTCATTATATATTATACCCACCTTGTAAAGATCTAAGCTTAGTAATCGGATAATTATTATCATATCTTTAACTAAGATATACACCTATCAACAAATCAGTGTTTATGCACCAAGGCTTTAATCTAGGCCTCACAGCAGAAACCCATCGGTCAGACTCTAGTCTTTATCTGGTATATTATCTAGGTCTGACAACCACGGGGCATCAACGCTGTCGCTGGGCGCCCTGTAATCTCCCCTTGGAGACAGAGAACCACCGGAGCCCACCTTGGGGGCATTGGGAATACACGATCTCTTGAACTGGCTCATGCCAAAAAAACGATGAATGTACACTGCAAGCCATCTCTTTATCTCTGATATTGTATAGCTATGCCGCCTGTCCTCAGGCACCTCGGGCCATGCTCCTCGGTTTGCATCTCTCCACGCACAGTACGCCATGAAAGCAATCTTTGAAGGCATATAACCCAATCTGGTAAAGTAGTAATTATTGAAATCCTGCAGCTCGTAAGGACCTATTATATCCTCTGTCCTCTGGGCAGGTTGTTCTTCTCCTGTACCTGGTATCAGCTCAGGACTTATTTCTGTATTAAGGATGTCCCTTAGGCACTCCGATGCCCGGCTACCCAGGATGTCTTTTTCCATGACCCAACGGATGACATACTGTATCAGGGTCTTGGGAACACTTGCATTAACACTGTAATGTGACATATGGTCACCAACCCCATAGGTACACCACCCCAAGGCAAGTTCGCTTAGGTCTCCTGTGCCAACAACCAGTCCATCCTTCATGTTGGCGATTCTGAATAGGTGCGATGTCCTTTCCCCGGCCTGGATATTCTCAAAGGTTGTGTCATACACCTCCTTGCCTTCTGCAAAGGGATGGCCAATATCCTTCATCATCTGCATGCAGCTAGGCCTGATGTCTATTTCCCCTGCATCTACACCAAGTACGTCCATGAGCCTGAGGGCATTCTTGTAAGTCTTTTGTGATGTAGCAAAGCCCGGCATGGTAAAAGCCTTTATGTTGGAGCGAGGGTAGCCAAGAACATCCATTGTTCTTGCGCATACTATAAGAGCATGTGTTGAATCCAGGCCACCTGAGACACCTATAACAACGTTTTTTATACCTGTTGATTGTAGTCTCTTGGCAAGGCCCTGAACCTGTATGTTGTAAACCTCGTAGCATCTTTTGTCCCTAAGCATGCGATCTGTAGGAACGTATGGAAATCTTGATATCTCCCTATTAAGAAGGATCCTCCCCTTGGGAATCTCGATATCCAGTTCCACATGTCTGAACACCTTTACATCAGCCTTGTGTGCCTCTATGCTGGATGCAAAGCTGGTAAGTCTCATCCTGTCCTGCACCAATCTGTCGAGGTCTATTTCACTTATAACCACCTGAGGCTCAAATGAAAATCTCCTGGACTCACCTATGAGGTTGCCATTTTCATATATGATCGCATGTCCATCCCATGCAAGGTCTGTCGTTGACTCCCCTGGTCCTGCAGCAGCGTAAAGGTACGCTGCGACACACCTTGCAGATTGACTGGACGCCAGAGAATGACGGTATTCATCTTTGCCCACTGTTATGTTGGAAGCTGAAAGATTGGCTATTACCGTAGCCCCTGCAAGACTGGCATAACTGGAAGGTGGTATTGGCACCCATACATCTTCGCATATCTCAACGAACAGCGAGAAGCCAGATATATTCTTTACATCAAACACGAGGTTGGATCCTATTGGTATGTCTTTCTGATCACAGAGGTCCACCCTTTCCACCGCGAGTTCAGTAGAAGAGCTAAATTGCCTTTTCTCGTAGAACTCCCTGTAGTTAGGCAGGTAGGTCTTTACCGGTATACCTAGCACCTTACCCCTATGCATAACTATAGCGCAATTGTAGAGGCCATGCCTAACCCTGAGAGGTGCCCCAACCACGCTTATCATATCCAAGTCCCTTGTTTCATCCAGGAGTCTGCTAATGGCATTTTCCACAGAGTATAGAAGTGCATCTTGGTGAAACAGGTCTTCATTTGAGTAGCCGGATAGCCCCAGCTCAGGGAATATCGCCAACACAGCCTTACTCTCGGCTGCCCTGCGTATAAGCCCCAGGGTTTTCTCTGCATTGAAATCAGGGTCTGCTACCCTTACCTCTGGTATGCACACAGCAACACGTATGAAGGAATGCCTGAAAAGATTGAAGAAGCCTAACTGGTCTCGTCCTCGCATCTTGTCCAACCATATGTCCGGCCATACTAGTCTCTGGCCAGAGAAATCATCCAGGTACTTTTTTGTTACCTTATCTTCCCCACAGGATAACACATAGGGCACCAAGAGGGCAAGAAGCAGATTTACACTATATTTGCGTTCCGCTTTTAATCTTGATCACCGCGTAATAAAGGTCTTTATGCTTATGGGCAAGGAATGGTATAATTTAGGCTACTAAAAACAAGTTGTAATATACAAGGACCATGTGCCATGACCTTTGACTTCCAAAAGGGGTGTATCAAGTTTATAAGAGGCGGTTCTTATCCTCACTGCCATACCTTGTTCATAGATGACAGGATACCCTGCCTTATTGACGCCTCAAGCAGGGAAGACATCTTAAGGGAAATAGAATCCAGCAAGAAGATACAGGTGATAATTACTAGTCACGGCCATGAAGATCACATGATGTATAACTATCTATTCCCAAAAGCAGACCTATGGGTACCAGAAAAAGACGCCCCGGTCTTTAAGGATGTAAGAAATCTGATAAAACTCTACGGGGTTACAACA
>QMLJ01000128.1 GCA_003643935.1 Deltaproteobacteria bacterium
AAGCCAGGGATTTTATTATTCAAGTAAACCAGCATATCGATAGATGGGTAATAGCAACAAAATATACAAACAGGGAAACCTCATGTGCTTATATTATTGGTAATTGTCTTACATTTTGTATATATCATTGTATATATCATCACAATGCTATCTTGGACAATAAATATTATATTACAAGTAGATATGCCCTGCCTTATCGGAAAAGACAGGCATAGTAGTACCGGTGATATTACTGAAACCATCTATAAGATAAGCTATGAAGGCCTTTTCGTCAAAATCCTTCACTGTATCCCTGATAGATCCTATCCATTCTCCATATCCAGGCCCGAACACCCTTGCTGCAAGGTCCCTGTCCGTCTTCAGGGGTATAACACCTTGTTGGAGAAAGTAACCGTCCTTCCTGAGCTGCGCAGAACCCATGACCTTTTTACCGTAAAGGGTTATCTCCATAGGCCCACTTCTGGCAAAGCACACTTCTGAAAACCTTGTATCCCCTTGAGACTTCATGGCATCGAGCCCCAGCCTACGAAAGGCGCGAACAAATACATCAGAGATAAGAGAATATGTCTCCATTATAGTACTGCCGAACACGTTGCCCGAGGCCGCGGATATGGAGTATGTGATATCATCAATGTGCAGCACAGCACCTCCACCAGTGGGTCTTTTAATGATAGGGATCTCTAGAGAAGGGTCGTGGAACCTGAACTGGCTACCATGGTGGCCAACCGTTACCGCGGGTATATCCCAGTTATATATCCTGAGGAAACCCGGGATATGGCCTTTCCTTACTGCATCGAACAGGTCCAGATCCCTTTGCATGTTGAACCTTGACGGATGATGCCCGTCCAGAAGCAAAAGCCATTGGCCTTTCATACCTCTTCTATGATGAACAGCGGGTCTCCGTATCCCACCCTCTCACCATCCTGTTTCAATATGGCGCTCACCACGCCATCCACGTGAGATTCTATCTCGTTCATGAGCTTCATAGCCTCTATGACGCACAAGCACTGGCCCTTAGTCACCCTGTCACCCACCTGCACAAAGGGGGGACTCTCGGGTGACGCTGCCCTGTAAAACGTGCCAACCAGGGGTGAGGTAATCTTTACTGTTGGTTTTTCTTTTTGCTCGGGTGAACCGGATGCGGATGCACCGCTTTCCATGGTCTTTGCGCTCCTGGTGCTACCCGACATGTTCCTTACAATACGTATGCCGTCTTTAGACCACTCGAGTTCTACTATGTCTGTATCTTTCATGAACCCTATAAGGTCTTTTACTGTCTTAAGATCCATCTATGCCACTCTCTCTATGTATGAGTTGCTACGGGTGTCAACCTTTATTACATCGCCCTCGTTTATGAAAAGGGGCACCTGTATGGTTGTCCCTGTCTCTAAGGTGGCGGGCTTCGTGCCACCGGATGCTGTGTTGCCCTTCACCCCTGGTACTGTCTCGGTCACCTTTAATTCCATGAAGAGGGGAAGTTCTATACCTATGGGTGCCTTGTTATGAAAGAGAACCTGCACTTCGGTGTTTTCCTTAAGGTATCCCACCGCATCTTGAACGTGAGTCTCGTCCATGGATACCTGCTCATAGGTCTCGTTGTCCATGAAATAATAGCCTGTATCGTCCTTATAGAGGTAAACCATACTCTTTTCCTCGAGATCAGGTACGTCCACCTTTTCACCAGAACGAAACGTGCGATCAATGACATTCCCCGAGATAAGGCTCTTGAGCTTTGTACGGACAAAGGCACCGCCTTTGCCAGGCTTTACATGCAAGAAGTCCACAATCACAAACGGCTCGCCTGATATCTCTATCTTTAGTCCCTTCCTGAAATCAGCTGTAGAATACTGCATTGGAAAACACCCCTAAGAAACAATCTTTATATTATTCTTATCAATATTTGTTATCATATGACAAGTACTATCTCCCAGTAACACGGTATCCTCCAGCCTAACCCCGAAGCGGAAAGGAAGATAGATCCCCGGTTCTATGGTGAATACCATGCCCTGCATCAACACGTCTTTTGATAACGGGTATATTCCGGGTGCCTCGTGAATCTCCATTCCCACGCCGTGACCAAGACCATGGCCAAAATAATCACCATACCCACAATCCTTAATCACGTCCCTTGCAACGCTGTCCAGCTCGGATGCACTCATCCCGGGGCTGACCTCCATCATGGCCCTGGCCTGTGCCTCTCTCACGCATTCATACACGTCCTTAACCTCGTCCCCAACTTGGCCTGTTGCAACGGTTACTGTCTGGTCCGAGCAATATCCCATGTAGATGCATCCAAAGTCAATGATAACCACATCGTTGTCTTCTATCACCTTGTCAGAGGCAACGCCATGAGGCATGGCAGAACGGTCGCCAGATGCAACTATAAGTTCAAATGAGACAGCACTCGCATTCATTCTCCTCATCTCGAACTCCAAGTCCAGGGCTATGTCCCTCTCTTTTCTGCCCCTTATGCCTTTCTCAAGCACAGTATACAGCGCCCTTTCTGATATAAGGGCTGCTTTCTTTAGCAATTCTATCTCCGAGCTATCTTTTATGGCCCTAAGACCCTTAAGCCTTTCGCCCATGGGGATCAGATTAACATCTTTGAATCTCTCCTTTATCAACATAAATGTATCAACGTCCATTGCATTGGATTCAATGCCAATGGTCTTTATACCATGTTTGGAGACATAATTTTGTATATCATCCCACCGCTTTCTTACCTTCACAATATCCACGCCCTGGGTCTCCTGGCGCGCTTGTAAAATATACCTGGAGTCTACAAAGAGCGTTGCTACTTGCTTGCCTACAAGAAGAACACCCTCGGTTCCTGTAAATCCACAGATATAACGAAGGTTTTGCCTACTCGTGAAGAGCATGGAATCCAGGTTACCCAGGTAGCTCCTTACACGGCTGAGTCTATCTACCATAACGATCTACCAGAGCCTCTAGTGCAAGAACATATCCCATTGGGCCAAGCCCTGATATAGTACCGAGGGCTATGTCAGAAAACATGCTATTTTTCCTGAACGACTCTCTACTGGCTACGTTTGTTATGTGAACCTCAACAAAGGGTATGCCCACGGCGAGTATGGCGTCTCGTATGGCTACCGAGGAGTGCGTGTATCCACCGGGGTTTATTATCATTGCATCTATGTCTTCTGTACCCGCACTCTGTTTCCTCTCAATAATCTCCCCCTCGTGGTTCGACTGATAAAACAATACGTCAACGCCCAGGGCAGAGGCTTTTTCCCCGACCATGACCTCTATGTCAGCAAGCGTGGATTCACCGTATATGCCGACTTCCCTCTTACCTAACATGTTAAGATTAGGTCCGTTTATAACCAGTACCTTCATGTCTTTAATGCCTCCAGCCATCCTTCCAACACCCTTATTATGTACATGTTCTGGGTCTTTAGTGCCTCGTCCCTTATCTCCTCTGTAGTCCCGTCTTTAATAAGAACCTTGTATATCTCGAGGGCCTTTTCAATGTGTCCCTGTCCAGCGTATAGTCTGGCAAGCTCGACAGATGGTTCTATCACCATCTCTTCAGAGGGCCCTTGTTCCATCATGTCCCTTGCCTCGTCATCATCAGGGTTAAGACTTAAATACCTTTCCAGGTATGACCTTGCAGAATCCATGTCCTCCAATTCCATGTATATCCGCGCCATATAGAAATACGCCTTGGAAAGACGTTCAATCTTCCCTGATATATCCTGGAAAACGTCAAGTGCATCTTTTAGCCTGCCTAATCTGTAGTAAGACATACCAAGTAGAAGCATGTGCTCGGGCCTGGTAAGCCTGGCTTTTGCTTCCACTATGTCCTGGTATTTACCCTCGCTGAAGCTGGCTTCTATATCCATCTGAAAATCTTTCATAGGCATCTAGTATCTTGGAAATACTTAGTTTTTCGACCCTAGCACTTCCAATTTCAGGTGTCAATACAAACCAGATACCACCTTGTGCCGCCTTCTTGTCCACCACTAGGACACCCCTTATCTCCTCGGGACTAGGCAAGGGAAAATTGCCATCCAGTATACTGTAATTCATTACAAGGTCCTGTATCCTGGAATAGTCCCGGGTACTAATAAGGCCCATGTCCCGGGAGAACCAGGTTGCGAAAAGCATGCCCAAGGCTACTGCCTGGCCATGCTTTAGATGGAACCCGGAGGTTTTTTCAACTGCATGTCCGATGGTGTGACCAAAGTTCAGTATTCTCCTGAGTCCTGCCTCTTTCTCGTCACGTGCCACCACGTATGCCTTATCCTTGGTGCACATTCTCACCACTTGGCCAAGGTCTGGTCTGCCCTTTTCTAGGTATTCAAACAAGGGCCTGTCCATGATAATGCCATACTTTATGACCTCTGCCATTGCGCTTTTGATTTCGAGAGGGGAAAGGGTTTGTAGAAACCTCGTGTCTGATAGTACGAACATGGGCTGATGGAACGTGCCTAACAGGTTCTTGCCCCTCTCGTGGTTTATCGCGGTCTTTCCACCCAGGCCAGCGTCCACCTGCGCTAGCAACGTGGTAGGGACCTGGACCACTGGTATACCCCTCAAGATTATACTTGATGCAAAGCCTGCCAAGTCTCCTGTTACACCGCCTCCAACAGCTAGCGTTATCCAATACCTGTTCACCGGGCAACTAAGCATATCGTCAACAACATCCATGAGAAAATCCATGCCCTTTGCCTCCTCAGAAGCAGGGACTAACTTAACATGGTAATTCAGCCCGTAGAGGGCATCTTTTATGTAGGCCTGGTACAACCTGTACACATTCTCGTCCACGAGCACAAAGATACCTTCAGGGCTTGCATGCCTTGACAGGTATGCCTTGAAATCAG
>QMLJ01000129.1 GCA_003643935.1 Deltaproteobacteria bacterium
GGACACTACAGAAATCTGGTACGACTTATAATTTAAATGGAGTTTGCTGGGGTGGTTCCCAGTTCGTGGCCGTGGGGGATAATGGCACCATACTCACGAGTCCTGACGGGGTGGAGTGGACTTCTCAGGACTCTGGAACAACTGAAATGCTTTCTGATGTCGTCTGGGGCGGGTCTATATTGAGATTCGTTGTAGTGGGATATAATGGCACCATACTCACAAGCCCTGACGGGATAACATGGACATCTCAGACCTCTGGCACTCAAGAATACCTTACTGGTGTTGCCTGGAATGGGTCCAAGTTTGTTACCGTGGGATATGGGGATACCATACTCACGAGTAACAATGGGCAGAGCTGGACTTCAAGAACATCTGGTACTACAAACAAGAATCTCTATGGCGTTACTTGGGGCAATAATGAGTTTGTTGTCGTGGGTCAAAGTGGCGCTATTCTTACTAGTTCTGACGGTAACACCTGGACATCTCAAAGCTCAGGTACCACAAATTATCTCTACGGCGTTGCATGGGGTAACTCGATGTTCGTGGCAGTGGATGGCAATACCATACTAACCAGCACTGATGGTCTCTCATGGACATCACACAGCACTCAAACAGATACCCTTAATCATATATGCTTTGGTGGTTCCCAGTTTGTTGCAGTGGGTATCCGTGGCACCATAATTACGAGCCCTGACGGGGACACATGGACCAAGGAGGCACCTGATGGTACTCTCCTCTACCTTAATGGCATTACGTGGGGTAACTCAGAGCTTGTAGTAGTGGGCCAGGCTGGCACCATACTTACAAGCCCTGACGGGATAACATGGACATCTCAGACCTCTGGCACTTCAGAGTATCTTGATGCAGTAGCGTGGAATGGGTCCGTCTTTGTGGCGGTTGGAACCACTGGTACCATACTCACCAGCACGGATGGCATCGCGTGGACATCTCGGACCTCTGGCACTACAGAAGACCTTAATGATGTCACCTGGGGGAATTCTGAATTTGTGGTTGTTGGGGATAACGACACTATTCTTACTAGTTTTGACGGTGATACCTGGACATCTCAAAGCTCAGGTACTACAAATTATCTCTACGGTGTTGCGTGGGGTGACTCTGAATTCGTTGCTATTGGTTCCGGAGGTACCATACTCACCAGCACGGATGGCATCGCGTGGACATCTCAGACCTCTGGCACTACAGAAGACCTTAATGATGTCACCTGGGGGAATTCTGAATTTGTTGTCGTGGGGGATAATGGCACCATACTCACGAGTCCTGACGGGTCTGACTGGATTGATCGCTCTCTTGGAGTTAATATCCATCTGCGTGCCATTACATGGAGCGGCTATGAATTCCTTTGCGTGGGAGATCAGGGCAGCATCCTGAGCAGCAGGGACGGCATAAACTGGACCGAGCAGACATCTGGCACAGTAAACAGACTCTTAGATATTGCATGGAACGAATCGCGCTATGTGAGTGTGGGAATCTACGGCACAATCTTATACACGGTTTCCCAATAGATTTCCCAATAAGCCAAATAAAAAAGCAGGGGGACATCCTTTGTATCTAATAAGGACGTCCCCCTCTTAGTAAGTATGCAGATCCCTTTGCTACCTTTAACTCGGCCACTATGCCTGCATTTATTAGTGGAACGAGTAATCTCGTGACTCTCCTGGTGGACATGTTAAGCCTGTGCGCCAGTTGTTTCAGGCCTATACCATCTGATGTCCTGACTGATGTCCTGAGCACATTGATAAGTGCCTTTTGGTCTTCTGTGAGCCTCAAGCGTTTTCTTAGCCTGTCCTGGTCCCCGAGTTTCCTGGCTTCACCTTCTTCAACAGGCTCAACCGCTGCGCCTGTCCTCACGTACACCTTTGTCTTAAGGCCACCAGGCGTGTTCTCGACTATCCTGTAAGGCTTGTTTTCTCCTCTTGCCACCTTGCATATGACCAGCTCAAGCTTGTTTATCCTTACTACCTCGGTGTGTATCTTTACTTGAGGCTCTACAAGGCCTGCGGCATATATCAATTCTTGTTTTGTCTCTGCCACGGAATCCACGCCCACTATGTGGGAGACATCATCAACACCTATTACTATTATCCCACCCAAGGTATTTGCAAAGGCCGCTATCTCCCGGGCAAGTCTCCATGGCCTCGGGAGCCTGAGCTTGAACTCCACCGTTGTGCCTTCGCCTTGCCTTATTATGCTTTCTATGTCACCCTCTTTCATTCCTATCTGTGGTAGGGCATGGAGTTTATGATTGTAAGTGCCCTGTAGACCTGTTCCATGAGCATAATCCTTACAACCTGATGGTTAAATGTCATGGCAGATAGGGATATCTTCATGTCTGCTTCATCCTCTTTGAATGTACTATCAAAGCCGTCAGGGCCACCCACGTAGAAGAACATGTTCTTGGTACCACCTGATGCATGCCTCTCAATGAGGTCTGCAAGTTCCCTTGATCCAAGCGACTTGCCCATAGGCGTCAGCACAATGTGAAACCCTGGCCTTGCCTGAAACTTAAGCGACCTCTTTGTCTCGATTACCTCTACGGGTAAGTACCTGGAGATGCGTTTCTTGTAGTCTGATACAATATCCAGGATAGGGCCTTTGAAGGTCTTTCCGGTAAATACAAAGACTATCTTCAACCTAGCCTACCACCCTTTTGGCCTCCAGCCACATGCCCTCAAGGTCGTAATACCTTCTTAGGTCTTCCTGGAAGATGTGCACGACCACGTCCATGTAGTCCAGCAATACCCATCTTCCAAGCTCAATGCCCTCGGTCCCGAATGGTTTTCCTGTCTTCATGATGACGTTTTCTGCAAGTGCCTTTATCTGGCGGTCAGACATGCCCGTGCAAATGATTACGTAGTCTGCAAAGGAACACATGCCGCGTACGTCAAGGATGACGATGTCCCGGGCCTTTTTTTCCTCGAGGGCTGAAAAGACCTGCTGGCAAGTATCATTCATCTATCTATACAGTCCCTCCTTTTCTATGTAATCTTCCACGGATGCAGGAACCAGGTATTTTATGGACTTTCCTTTCTTAAGGAGCTTCCTTATAACAGACGATGATATATCAAGGTTGGATATCCCCACGTACCTGATCTCGCAACCTTCATTGTTCACAAAGCCATTCCCATTTGGCCTGAAAGATGCGGAGAGGTCTCCCAGTACCTTGTCCAGGGGTAGCCTTGAGGAGCCAGGCCTGGACATAACTGCAAAGTGCGCCAGGGAAAATAGCCTTTTGAAGTCAAACCACGTGGATATCTCGTTGAATGCATCCATGCCAAGTATAAAATAGGGGGTGGTCTTGTAGGTCTCTCTCACAAACTCAATGGTATTAATAGAGTAAGACGTGCCACCCCTATCCACCTCGTAAGAGGAGACATCGAACACGGGATTTGACTCAATGGCCATGCGCACCATCTCTAGCCTGATACCTGCCTCAACGGGCTCATCCATTACCTTGTGGGGAGGTATAAAGCTCGGTACGAAAAGGACTTTGCCAAGCCCAATGTCTTCTGCCACCTCCTGTGCTGCCCTTAGGTGGCCCAGGTGAACAGGGTTAAACGTGCCTCCTAGTATGCCTATCTTCATTGCCTGATCTGGCCATCACCAAGGCAGATAAACTTCTCTATGGTGAGGTCCTCTACCCCCATTGGACCGTAGGCATGTATCTTTGACGTGCTTATGCCAACCTCTGCACCCAGTCCAAACTCACCGCCGTCTGAGAAACGCGTGCTGGCATTTACGAGCACGGTTGAAGAATCCACCCTTTTCAGGAATTCCATAGCACGCGTATAGTTCTCGGTGATGATGGACTCTGTGTGGTTGGACCCGTACTTCTCTATGTGGTCTATGGCCTCTTCCATGTTGTCCACTACCTTTATTGAGAGTATCAAATCAAGGTACTCCTTGTACCAGTCATCCTCTGTTGCTTCAATAATATCCCCCACGATGGCCATGGTGTCCTTGCATCCCCTCAGCTCAACGCCCTTTTCCCTGAACATCCTGGCCATGTTGGGAAGAAATTCTTGGGAGATGGGCCTGTCCACCAGCAGGGTCTCCATGGCATTGCACACGCCTGGCCTCTGCACCTTGGCATTCATGCATATGCTGTATGCCTTTTGCAAATCAGCATCCCTGTCAACGAATATATGGCATACCCCCTTGTAATGCTTTAGCACGGGTATCCTGGAATTCTCAACAACGGTGCGTATAAGGCCTTCACCTCCCCTTGGTATGATAAGGTCTATGTAGTCCTCTAGGGCCAGCATCTCCATTACAGCCTTTCTGTCAGTAACTGGCACCATGCCGATCGCGTCCGGGTCAGCGCCCGATGCCTTTATGGCGTTTTTCAAAACCCCTGCTATGGCCATGTTCGAGTAAAATGCCTCAGAACCGCCCCTTAAGACAACGGCGTTACCAGACTTGATACAGAGCCCTGCTGCATCCGCCGTAACATTGGGCCTTGACTCGTAGATCATGCCTATGACTCCTAAGGGTATGCGCATCTTTCCCACGAGTAGCCCGTTGGGTCTCTTGACCATGCCCGAGATCCTGCCAACAGGATCAGGCAGCAAGGCTATCTCTTCCAGTGCCGATGCCATGGATTCAATTACCTTGTCACTCAGCGTGAGCCTGTCTATCATTGCACTGCTGAGCTCCATCTCTTCGGCCTTTGCAAGGTCATTTTTATTTTCTTCCTTTAATAGCCCGGCATTATCTCTTATGGATGAAGCCATGTTCTTGAGTATGCCCTCCTTTTCATTGCTGGAGAGCATGGCAAGGCTTCTTGA
>QMLJ01000130.1 GCA_003643935.1 Deltaproteobacteria bacterium
AGGGCTTGGTAGACTTACACCAGAAGGTACCCCTCGTATCGATGCAATCAGCTTGTTCACCTTGTACCACATCAATAGGCCACCATCCCCGGGCTTTGCTCCCTGGCCATACTTTATCTCAATAGCACATGGGTCTTCCTTCATCTCAGGGATCGCGTGGATTATCTCGTCCCAGCCAAAGTATCCACTTGCTATCTGTAGAATCACATACTTGATGAACCGGGAACGTAGTAGTCTGGGAGGGCATCCTCCCTCGCCAGTGCATATTCTCACGGGTATGCCTAGCTCTTCGTTCAGGTAGGCTACTCCCATCATGAGCCCTTCCCACATGTTTGGTGAGAGTGCTCCAAAAGACATACTCCCGATTATAAGTGGGTAAATTTCCCTTACAGGTGGTATCCATTCGCCGTTGCGTGTCCTTTCTATTAATTCTTCCGGTGGTAATATACGGCCCAGCAATGTTCTTAATTCAAATTCGTGGCGCCCCGCATCAAGGGCTGGGTCGGTGAGCATGGAGATCCTTACAAATTTTATCTTATCGAGAAGACTCTCCGGGGAATTTCTCCTGCCTCCCCTCCTTCTCGGAATACCATCCTTATGTATGTGATAACGGAGCTTGTCGATTTCCTCGTTACGCACGGGCACTATGGCATTGTTGGGGCAGACCAGGTTGCACATCCCGCATCCAACACATGCGTGTTCCGCATCTGTTCTCTGTCGTATACCATGATACACGGTGTATACATTACTGGGCTTATCCTCTAGCCCTAAGGGGACATTCACAAGCCTTTTCCTGTGAACTCCGAGTTCTATTGCTTGTACGGGACATACTGCGGTACATTTTCCACAAAGTGTACACTTGTCCTTGTCCCACAGTATACGCCAGTGCAGGTCTTTTGTGCTTAGTGTGTCGGGTTGAATGGTTCCCACTGGGTCCATTTTTTCATCTCCTTGCGGTCAGGTCCTACGAAGACTGTGTCATATTTCATGGGCTGGAAGTCCTTTGTCTTGTCCCTGTCAGGTATGGCAAAGTCAAGTCCACACATCTCGGATGCAAATGCAAACACGCCTGGTTTACCACCTGCTACACCCGGTCTTAGCTTTTTACTGTCCTGTACAAGGAAGATGGTCTTGTCCGGCAGGCACCCCATCACGCAGTTGGGCCCATCTATTGTAAGAGGCCTCAGACTGTGTTTTAACATGCGCAAAGTAGCACCGCTTGGATGTTTCTCTAATTCTGCATCCTTTAAGGGGGTTATTATGTGCTTGTATGCATCGAGCCCAAAGCCAAGTTTATACATGCTGTAATGCATTATGTGGGTAAATACCTCTGAATCCGATTGGTAGTCAAAGTAGCCTGGGAAATTCCTTGATATAAGAAACTCTTTTATGGGTACAAAGGCGGTGTTTTCACCGTTAGTCATGGTAGATATGCCTTGTATGAAAAAAGGGTGGCATGCGTACAGAGTAATTGCATAGTTGGTGTTCTGGCGGCCCTGGACCAGCATTATGCGGGCTTTCCATTCTTTGCGGTCAAGGCCGAGGTACTCGGCTATGTCTATGGGTTCCCCAATCTCTTTTATCATGATTGTATCCGGCCAGAAGCTGAAGACAATCATGGAGCCGTCCTTTTCACCCATCTTTCTCAACTGAATCCGTATAAGCATCAGCCTTTTCTGCTTTTCGTGCTCGGGGAGACCTTCCCAGTCAGAAGGATACTCATAGGCCCTTATCAGGTATACATCCCTTTTAGGCGTGCCAGCAGGGGGCTCTCCGGTAGGCTTTATGGACATCTTGTGCTTTGTCATGAAGCCCTTTGCCATCATAAACTGGTCCAACTTCTTTATGCCATCATTGGTGAATATACCCGATAGTATGGGAAACCCCTTGAATTCTTCCAGCTCGCCGCTAAGGTCTGTCAGGAATATACCGACGCCGGAACCATCGTAGCCCTCTTTCATGGCATATAAAGAACGGATAGCCATCATGGGAGATAAGGGCTCTTCACTCGTGATTGCAAAAAGTCTGCACACTGCCTTCACCTTTCCATCATTATTTTATGGCTGTGGGATAGCAAAAAAATCTACTGATATAAAGCTAAATGTATGCCATATATCTTGTATCATGTACGTACCTTATTTTATTGGAGTTCTACTCATTATAAATTTTGTGGCCCTTTTGCGATAGGACAAAATTGTTTCTTTCTCTTTGCATAAGATATGATTATGGCATTGTGTGATGCAAATCCGCCCATCTGTAACTTAGTTAAGGGTTTGTATGGGCTTTATTTATCAGGATCAGGCGGTGCTTGTTTTCCAATAAGGTCCATGCGTGAAGTAGATCCGAATATTACGCATAATTGTGCATGATATGCCTTTTGCGGTACAATTTCGTTAAATATTTATATTCATATTCCTGCACGGAATTTTTTAGGATCTATGCCATACTTCTTAACCTTGTACTGAATAACCCTTTTTGTTGTTCCAAGTAGCTCCGCACTCTTTGATTGGTTTCCCTTGGTCTTCTTGAGGGCATCAAGTATAAGGGCCTTTTCCTGCTCGCTTATTATACTGTAGAGAGTTTCCTTCTTGGATTTTCCATTTGTCGATGTCCTTTTTTGGAGCGATGGAGGAAGATGCATGCTTTCTATGGAATCACCCTGTGCAAGGAGTACCGCTCTTTCTATGCAATTCTGTAGCTCCCTTACATTTCCAGGCCAGCTGTACGATAGAAGCAGGCTCAAAGCATCGTTGGAGATGCGTTGCACCTTTTTACCTAGTTCCTTTGCATACTTCAAAACGAAGTGGTCTGCCAGGGGTATTATATCGCTTGGCCTTTCCCTTAAAGGTGGTATGTATATGGGGAACACGTTCAGCCTGTAGTAAAGGTCTGCCCTGAAATTACCCTTTTGCACCTCCTCCTCGAGATCACGATTTGTTGCGGCAATTATCCTTGTGTCCACGCTTATAATCTGTGAAGACCCAAGTGGTTGTACCTCTTTTTCCTGTATTACCCTAAGCAGCTTTGCCTGGGCCGTCTCAGAGAGTTCTGCTACCTCGTCAAGGAATATGGTGCCGCCGTGTGCCTTCCTGAAAAGTCCGTGTCTCCTTTGGGTTGCACCTGTGAAGGCGCCTCTCTCGTGTCCAAAGAGCTCGCTTTCCAACAGGGTATCGGGTATGGCCGAGCAGTTCACAAGCACAAGGGGTTTGTCTTTCCTGGGACTGTTCATGTGTATGGCACGTGCCAGCAGTTCTTTTCCCGTACCTGTCTCGCCATGTATGAGCACGGTCGTCCTAGACTTGGAGACCTGGGTTACCATGCCAAAGACCTCCTGCATGGCCTTTGATGCGGCTACGATCTCGGCGATAGGGGGCTTGTTCATGCTGAGGATTTTCCTCAGTCGCCTGTTTTCCTCCTCTATTCCCCGCATGTGTACTGACCTTGCAATTAGTTCGGCTACCGCTGATAGTACATCTATTTCGTAATCCAGGTCGCGTACCGCGTGTGCTGCCTTGTCCGCGGATAGCACTCCAACCGTTCGGCCATCGTATATTATGGGTACACATAGAAAGGCCAATTCTGATCGGTTCAGTTTGCGTCTAGCCCCTGTCCTGTCGAGGAACAGGCTCTCCTTGCCCAGGTTTGCAATGGCCATTGGTCTGCCTGACTGTGCGACCTGGCCTGTTATGCCTTCTCCCGGCTTGTAAGTTACCTCCCTGCCAGAAAGGTCGATACCACTTGCAACATCTAGCCATGCCTGACCTGTCTCCTGGTCAAGGATGGATATCATGCCTCGTTCCATGCCCACTCTGGCACTGAGTTCGTGAAGTATCTTCTCAAGTTGTTCCCTTAGCTCCAGGGGCTGGGCAAGGATCCTTGCTATGGCGTGCAGGGCGGCCAGTTCCTCGTAATTGAACTGTCTCATTGCTTTACTGGTTTGTCTCCCCCCTTGACATAAACATGTCAATCCTGATCTTACGCAAAGTTTCTTAAATAAGCAATTGTTAAAGCACGGTTTTTTTAATATGTATGTCTGCGGAGAGTCTAGGGACAGATAAATATGCCCCTGTTATTATTAAGATGCTGGTCCGTGGAAGGTAGATGTCTTAAAGACATCTACCTTCCACGGATTGTTATCTTAGACAGCGAAGCTCTCTTCAGCTATTTCCATTACGGAGAGATCCTCGCTCTTTATGGCTTTTGCTGCTGCATCAACCTCAGGTAGGACATTCTTGATAAAGTACTTGGCACTTGCAACCTTGCCGGAGTAAAAGGCTGCATCCTTGTTTTCCTTTATAAGGCCAGATAGTGCGGCCTTATCAGAAGGATCAACACCCTTTTCAGAACATATCGTGGAGAGTTTTTCCTTTGCTAGGCCTGCTTCCCAGAGCAGTAACCATGCCGAGACCACCTTTCCCATCATCATGAGGAACGGGTAAGCATTGGAGAGTGGTATGAGAAATTTGCCTGCTTTTGCACTATTTGCAAAAAACAGGCTTACGTCTGCAAGCGTGTTTACTGCTGCTTCTACATCGCCTGCCAGGTCTTTGAGTTCTGGGTTGTCCTTATGCCTTGCAACCACGGAATTCATCTCTCCAATGAGTCCCATGAAGTAGGCACCTTTGTTTAGACCCAGCTTGCGTCCTACCAGGTCAAGGGCCTGAATTCCATTGGTACCCTCATAAATGGACGCGATTTTTTCATCCCTTAAAAACTGTTCCAGAGGGTATTCTGAACAGTATCCATAACCGCCATAGACTTGTATTGCTGTCTCGCATACCCTAAATCCAATGTCAGAAC
>QMLJ01000131.1 GCA_003643935.1 Deltaproteobacteria bacterium
AGCTTTACGCTATTTCTTGCAGCATACTGTATGATCTTTGAAACATACTCGTCTCCCTCGTCACCAGATGCATGAGAAAGGATAAGGGTCGGATTCTTAAGGCCCAGAGAGCTTACTATCTCTATGGCCTTGTCAATACCCTTCCTGGCAACTATGCGGGTAGGTTGGAGGACAAACAGGTCATCATCATCCAGTGTTGCCTCTTTTTTAAGGCCCCAGACGTAATCGTCTGCTTTCTCAGGAGGGTTTGCAAAGTCATACACATTGGGTATGATGGTGTTTGTCAGACCCCTCCTGTAACTCAGCTCCGCGGAGCTGACGGAGTTTATAACTACATGTCTTATGGATGGGAGGTCTGGAGGGAAGGCCATGAGCAAATAGTCCTTTACTGAGTTGACCAAAAAACGCTTTCTCTCCCAGGAAAAGTCATGGTGATGGGCTATGGTTGGCAGACCGGTCTCTGCTATAAACTCGGTCATTGCCATGCCCAGAGGAATATTCATGGGTATGGCCAGTATGTTCTCAGGTATGATAAGGTCTATGTGGAACTTTTTTACAAACTCGTATATCTTCGTTTTTATATATGAAGTGAGTTTATGAACCTCATCGGTTATATCCCTGGGACGTATTGTCTTTCCGAATGCATCGGCCTGTATTTTCATTATATCAGGATGCTTGAAATGTAGCTCCTCTACAAGAACGGATTTATCCGGTTGCCTGTCAAGTTCCCCCGCCATGTAGAAGCACTCGAATCCGTTTCTCTCAAGGCAACGCGCCCATTTTTCTGTTTCAAGGGAAACCCCATCAGTGCCCGCCAGCCTAGTGCTAATAAATCCAATATTCTTAACCCCTAGCCTGGGATCCATAGTCCCTCCATTGAATGTATAGACTATTATAATATATCAATAGGGATGATTTTACAACAGATCAGATTTTGCAACAGAACAATGGTTATCATTGATCTGTTAATCATGAGGATACAGGGTGTACAATATCCTCTAGTATTGTCCTGCTTGCCTCACGCAGTCTCGGGTCTTCTTTTGCTATACGTAAATGAGCTGGGAAAACGACTTTAAAAACCCCAGACTCAACTTACTTCTACTTGGTCTTTTTTACGGTGTTTATTCCTAATAGTTCGTATACCGGGCAGTAACCAGACAAAACGCTGGGCAAAAGAGCACCTGCTACAACAAGAAGAATACCGCCGAGCATGCCTTTTAACATGCGCACACCCTTTAGATAGGCAAAGATTATAACCGTTGAAATAATAGCCCTTGCAAGTCTCTCTATTGCACCAACATTCTCCTCCATGATTTTCCTCCCTAGATTTATTACACCCTGTGTTTTGTTTTGATATTATTAATAAACATCCCAACATGTCAACGGTATAATCTGCGCCCACTATGTGTTTGATTATTCACACCTTGGATTGTTATATGCTTGAAAGAAACATTTATATGGTTTATTATAAAAATGTTAAAGCTTAAAGCTTAAATAAAGTGTTAAAGGAGTTTTGTATGAAGACACGCATTACTGAGATTCTGGGTATAAAGTATCCAATCCTTCTTTCTGGTATGAGCTGGGTTAGCGTGCCTAAGCTAGTTGCAGCGGTTTCAAATGCAGGCGGGCTAGGTATCTTGGCAACTGGGCCTCTAAGTACCGATGAGACAAGGAGAGCCGTGCACGAGATAAGGGAACTTACAGACAAGCCTTTCGGGGCCAATGCATCCTTGCTTTTTCCTGGGGCCACTGAGAATGCAAGGGTATTGCTTGAAGAAAAAGTGCCCGTGATAAATTTTGCTCTAGTTAAAGGCGGCTGGATAGTTGAGGAGGCGCACAAGTATGGTGGCAAGGTGCTTGCTACCGTGGTGAACCACAGGCATGCAAAAAAGTCCAAGACTATGGTACGGACGGCCTGATAGTGACTGCTTACGAGGCAGCGGCCCACGGTGGTGACGCCGCTTCGCTGGTTCTTGTGCCGAGCATAGCAGCGACTGTGGAAATACCGATAGTTGCTGCTGGAGGCTTTGCAGATGGCAGGGGCCTGGCTGCAGCACTTGCCCTTGGTGCAGAGGGGGTAGCCATGGGCACAAGGTTTGCCAACACAAAGGAAAGTCCCTTGCACGATAATTACAAGAGGCTTACCCTTGAGAAACAGGTATATGATACCATATATTCGACTCGTTTCGATGGTCTCGGGTGCAGGGTAATGGATACCGAGGGTGCTAGGAAGGCGGTGAGCATGGGTCTGAACCTTAGAAAGATGGTTGAAGCCCTGTTTAATTCTAAGGAAATTGCAGCCCAGTTGAAATTGCCTTATCTTAAGCTATTCATCGGTGTGCTTGCATCCGGGTGGAAGAATGCCACGCAGCTTGCGTATATGGCAAACGCGTTCAAGGCCATAAGGAGTGCAACCGAGGACGGTGACACGAAAAACGGTGTCCTTACGCTCGGCCAGACAATTGGTTTGATAGACGATCTTCCTAGCGTATCTGAGCTCATAGAAAGGGTCGTAAAAGAGGCAGAAGAAAGCCTTAAAAATGCATACGCAAAGGCAAGTGCCTAGATAGGAATAGGTAAGGGACAGGTTTTGGATCTTGGTAATAATGGGCCTGTCCCGTATATTTTATATTTTTTGTTTGCTAGCTGAACAGGCTACTTGCCTTGTCCAGGTGTTCTTTCGCATCCTTGACCATGTTTTGCAAAAGTTGCTTACAGGTTGTTACCTCGTGCACGTGGCCAATGGATTGGCCCACCATGAGTGGGGCATGGTCAACGTTACCTGATTCCCATGCTTCCTTTATCCTGGCACCGGAGATAAGCGGGATGAGCTCCTCGAATCCTCCACCCCTTGCCTCTATTTCCTGAACTTCTTTTATAACCTTGTTCTTGAGTGCTCTTCCCTGTAAACCCAGGGATTTTGCGAATATGGTTGTCTCAAATTCCTGCCTTTTTATCAGCTCTTGCTTTATGGCATCGTGAACCTCACACTCCTTTGTGGCAATAAACCTTGTTGCCATCATTATTCCATCTGCACCCAGGGTGAGTGCTGCCGCCATTGAACGTCCGTCAGATATACCACCTACGGTTACAACAGGGATATCAACGGAATCCACTATTCTTGGCGTTAGCACCATTGTGCTAACGTCGTCATCCAAAGGGTGCCCTCCTTCCTCGAAACCAGCTGCATAGACGCCGTCATAACCCACATTCTGAGCATGAACAGCATGTCTTACCGATCCCACCTTATGGAAGAGCTTTACCCCTGCCTTTTTGAGCATCTCTATTGCATCCATGCCTATGCCCTTGTCTAGCGGTGCACCTGACACCTCTATGCCTGCTACGTGTTCTTCAGCGCATACCCTTGCATACATCTTGTGATGCTCAGGGGTTATATGCACGGATGGTAATATGGTGATGCCAACCATAAAAGGCTTGTCAGTGAGCTTCCTGACCTCTTGTATCGCATTCCTAAAATCTTGCTCGTTGTCATAATTGCCGGCGGTTAGATTACCCATGCCTCCGGCATTAGAGATTGCAGCACATAGTCTCGGTTTGGAGAGCCACATCATTGCCCCACATATTATGGGGTATTTAATGCCAAACATCTCTGTAATCGCTGTTTTGATCATTGGGAAACCCCTTTAAGTTTTTATTAAGGTTAAAGTTAAACTTAAGGATAAGCTAGCCTGTATCCATACATGGTGTCAAGTATAAAAAGCGTGGCGTGTAGAGCGAGATGGTCTTGGACACTCAACTGAAACACCATGTTATTATCATTTTTGAAGCCTAAGGCCATGTGTTATCCTGAAATCATTCTATTTAATTCTTATTAACATTCATACATGTCCAAAACGATTTCATTTGCCGGCAGAAAAGCAGGACGCTCCTGCGCGGCTGTATTTTGGCCCTGGAGCAGGACAGCGGAAGGGACAGAATTCTTAAACGACCAGGAGCCATGTATGGCAGAGTGTTCTAAATCAAGCACTTGAATCGGGAAAAATCGACTTATTTTGTAAATCACTGATTCATATTTATAAGTAGATGGTTGGGAGGTAGAGTGGTTTATTCTGTAGCCCTGATAGTCTGGCGATGAAAGGAAGGCTAGGTGGTAAATGTTCATAAATGAACAGGCACGTGCTGTTCATGACTAACTGCGGCGGAGGTGTCAGATCCAAGATGAACAGGGCTGGTTCCGATCGTGAAGGAGTAGAGACCCTTGCGCAACACCATCTTAAAGATTTGTTATTTAGGCGATAGATTAGCATTAAGTCTTTGAATTTATTTAATAATATTTTACAGTTCTTTTCAGAACTGATCGAGTTAGGGGGTTCTGATGGGATTTAAAAGGTATGATAGGGGAATGAGTTTTATGGGTATGGAGCCTAAGGAGAATTTGGGGTAAGTCCAGGACACAGAGGTTGCCAGCTGATATTGATAGTCATATTAACTGGGAGCCTATAGATAGGATATTGGTAGAAGCATATCCTGTAGGTAAGTCTGAGTATGGGCTCACGGCGTATCCTCCTTTGATACCTTTGAAGGCTGTATTATTACAGGAGTGGTTTGGTATTAGGTCTGATTCTGAATTGGAGAACCAGATTAATGATCGTATTTCATTTAAGCCCTTCATAGGTTTGCCTTTGGCAGATCCATCTCCTGGTCATTCAGTTATATGTCGTTTCAGAGAGCATGTAGGGCATAAGACCATGGAGGCCATA
>QMLJ01000132.1 GCA_003643935.1 Deltaproteobacteria bacterium
CAGGCATACGGGAGCCTAAGAACATAAGGGTGAGGGTAGGGACACCGTTGAGGGATGTGATAGATTTTTGTGGGGGTCTGCAGGAGGATGCATCCAAGATTATATTTGGTGGACCCATGATGGGTATTGCACAGTATTCCATGGATGTGCCTGTGACCAAGGGTACATCTGGTATACTTGTGCTCAGGTCCAGGGATGTAGACAGGTCATCTTACACGTCCTGCATAAGCTGTGGCAGGTGTGTGGATGCGTGTCCCATGGGTTTGCTACCCAATGTGTTGAGCAGGCTTGGGGAGAGGAGCATGTGGGAGGATGCGCTTGAGTACAATCTCATGGACTGCATAGAGTGTGGTAGCTGTGCTTACGTGTGTCCTGTGTACAGGCCCATAGTGCATTTTATAAAACACATGAAGGCGCTTGCAAGGGAGGCAAGTGCGAAGAAGAGGCAGGCTGTATGAGTGATGGTTTAGTAGTATCCAGTTCTCCGCACATACACTCTCCAGAGGATATTGGCTGGATAATGAGGCAGGTTATATATGCGCTCGTGCCAGGTGCTGCAATAGGTGTTTACTTTTTTGGTCTACCTGCCTTCAACGTGATCTGGATTTCCGTAGTCTCCTGTATAGGGGTGGAGGCCCTTTTGCAGTGGCTCATGGGGAGGGCCATTACTGTAAAGGATGGTTCTGCTGCACTAACAGGTTTATTACTTGCCATGAACCTGCCGCCCACCTCTCCCTGGTGGCTGGTGGTGATAGGTGCCCTTGTTGCCATTGGTTTGGGCAAGCAGGTCTATGGTGGGCTGGGAAACAATCCGTTCAACCCAGCGCTTACTGCGCGCGTGTTTTTACTTATATCGTTTCCGGTTCAGATGACCTCGTGGATTGTACCCAGGCCGTTTCTCCTGCGCAGTGCAGATGCGGTGACAGGTGCAACGCCGCTTGGTGCCATAAAGACGGCTGTTTTCATGCACGGCAACCTCGCTGCAGCCGGCAAGATATCCCTGATGGACCTGTTCATGGGTAATGTTGGTGGTTCTCTTGGCGAGATATCAGCCATAGCGCTCATACTAGGTGGTACATACCTTATATACAAGAAGATAATATCCTGGCACATACCTGTTATTTACATAGGCACTGTATTTGTGATGACGGGTATATTCTGGCTTATAAACCCTGGTGTGTATGCGAATCCCGTGCTTCACATATTTTCAGGTGGTCTCATGCTGGGTGCGTTTTTCATGGCGACTGACCTGGTGACATCGCCTGTTACGGTTTTTGGCAAGGTGATTTTTGCCATTGGGTGTGGGGTTATAACAGTGGTGATAAGGTTATGGGGTGGTTATCCTGAGGGTGTATCTTTTTCCATACTGATCATGAATGCCTTTGTACCGCTTATAAACAGGGGCACGAGGCCTGTTGTGTTTGGGGCAGGGAGATGAAGGAAGTTTTGAAGCTTGTAGTTGTGCTTACGCTTGTAGGGGTCTTGGCAGGCCTGATACTTTCCTATGTGAACGATGCCACCGAGGCGGCGAGGGCGTACCAGGACAGGCTGGAGCTTTTAAATGCGCTCAGTGTGGTGTTACCAGAGCACACGAACGAGGCGGACAAGGATGTTGTAAAGACAGCTAAAGGTACCAAGTATTACATATCGAAAAGAGACGGTAAGGTGAACGGCTGTGCGTTTGTTACCTCTAGTGATAAGGGTTATGGTGGCAAGATAAGGCTGCTGGTTGGAGTGGATATCAAGGGTAAGATACACGGTGTGGTCGTACTGGAGCAGCATGAGACCCCGGGTCTTGGAGCAAAGATAGCAGAGGAGGGTTTTCTTTCGCAGTTCAGGGGCAGGGACATAAGGAACACGCACTGGAAGGTAAAGAAGGATGGTGGTGACATTGACCAGATAACAGGTGCCACCATATCACCGAGGGCAGTGGTAGAGGCCATAAAGAATGGCCTGGAAAGGTTAGGCCAAGACAGGGATGTCATATACGGGGGTTCAAATGTCGTTCAGTAAGGAGTTCACAAAGGGGATATGGGAGTTAAATCCCATATTTGTGCTTGTTCTGGGTATGTGTCCCACGCTAGCTGTCACCACGAGTGTAAAGAACGGGTTAGGCATGGGGCTTGCTGCGACGTTTGTGCTTTTGTGTTCGAACATAGTGGTATCCCTTATAAGGTCTTTTGTGCCTGACAGGGTGAGGATACCCACGTACATAGTGGTGATAGCCACGTTTGTTACCATGGTGGACCTTATCATGAGTGCATATTTCAGGCCCTTGCACCATGCCCTGGGTCTATTCATACCCTTGATAGTTGTAAACTGTATTATACTTGGGAGGGCCGAGGCATTTGCGTCCAAGAACAGTATATGGGATTCCATTGCCGATGCACTGGGTATAGGGCTTGGTTTTACGCTTGCTTTGGTAGTCCTTGGAAGCATCAGGGAGGTGCTGGGCAGTGGCAGTATACTTGGGTATCCCATAGTTTGGAAGGGTTTCAAGCCTATCCTTGTAATGATACTTCCGCCAGGGGCATTCCTTACGCTCGGTCTTCTATCCGCCATATTTACAAAGATAAACAATACCAGAGCATAGGAGATGTGTGGATGGCTTCTAGATTGATAGAAAAGAAACAGCTTTCAGAAAATGTGTTCCAGATGGTTTTCGAGGCAGGCAAGATTGCTAGGAAAAGAAAGGCAGGCCAGTTCGTAGTCATACGAATACATGATAAAGGAGAGCGCATACCCCTTACTATAGCAGGTGCAAACCCTGAAAAAGGGACCATTACCATGGTGTTCCAGAGGGTTGGAAAGACCACGTATCACTTGAGCATGCTGGAAGAAGGCGATGAGGTAATGGACATTGTGGGCCCCATGGGTAAGCCGACTCACATAGAGAATATAGGCACTGTTGCTTGCATTGGTGGTGGTGTAGGGGTCGCACCGGTCTACCCGATAACAGAAGCCATGAAGGCTGCTGGCAATTATGTGATATCCATCATAGGTGCCCGCGATAAAGGACTTGTCATCATGGAAGAAGAAATGCGTTCAGTCTCGGACGAACTCATAGTGGCTACAGATGACGGTTCCTATGGATTCCATGGTTTCGTGTCCCAGGCGCTTGAGCAAGAGGTTATAAAGAAGGGAAAACACTTGGACCAGGTGGTTGCCATTGGTCCTGTTCCAATGATGAATGCCGTATGTGACACCACCAGAAAATACGATATACCAACCATTGTCTCACTTAACTCGATCATGGTGGATGCAACAGGCATGTGCGGGGCATGCAGGGTGAGTGTTGGTGGAAAGACACGCTTTGTATGCGTGGATGGGCCGGAGTTTGACGGCCACCAAGTAGATTTCAAGGAACTCATAGACAGGCAGAGAATTTACCTTGATCAAGAAAAGCTCTCCCTGGAGCGCTACCTGAAAGAGCTCAGGAAAGAAGGGAGGCTGGTATGAATGCAAAGGAGAGGATGAAGATACAACGCCAGCCCATGCCGGAGCAGGATCCAAGGGTAAGGGCCAGGAACTTTGACGAGGTACCGTACGGTTATACAGCAGAACTGGCAAAGAAAGAGGCTCTCAGGTGCCTTAACTGTCCAAAGCCCTTCTGCGTTGAGGGTTGCCCGGTGGAGATAGATATACCGGCATTTATAAACCTTATAGCAGGTGGTGACTTTGTGGGTGCTGCAAAGAAGATAAAGGAGAAGAATGCACTACCTGCCATATGCGGTAGGGTATGCCCGCAGGAGATACAGTGCGAGCAACGCTGCGTGCGTGGTAAGAAGGGTGAACCCGTTGCAATAGGGAGGCTGGAACGCTTTGCTGCTGACTACGAGAGGTCTCAGGGTGAGGTCGAGATACCGGAGACAGCAAAGCCTACCGGCAAGAAGGTGGCCATAGTCGGTTCAGGGCCAGCCGGGTTGACAGTGGCAGGTGACCTTGTAAAACTGGGTCACGATGTCACCATATTCGAGGCATTACACAAGCCAGGCGGCGTTCTTGTATATGGTATACCGGAATTTAGGCTACCCAAGGATATAGTGGCATCCGAGATAGATTACCTGAAGAGGATGGGGGTCAAGATAGAGACCTCCTTTGTGATAGGGAAGACATCGACCATTGACGAGCTCTTTGAAGAGGGCTTTGATGCTGTCTTTCTTGGTGTGGGCGCAGGGCTACCTGTCTTCATGGGCATACCAGGAGAGAACCTGAACGGCGTGTACTCTGCAAATGAATACCTTACAAGGGCAAACCTGATGAAGGCATACCTGTTCCCTGAGTATGACACTCCCATTGTAAAGGGCAAGAACGTGGCTGTAATAGGCGGGGGCAACGTGGCAATGGATTCTGCACGTACAGCGCTGAGGCTCGGGGCAGACAATGTCTACCTGGTCTACAGGAGGTCAGAGAAAGAGATGCCTGCAAGGCTGGAGGAGATACACCATGCCAAGGAAGAAGGGATAAATTTCCAGTTGCTAACAAATCCCAAGAGGTATATTGGGGACGATAAGGGTTGGGTTGTCGGTATGGAGTGCTTGAGGATGGAACTGGGTGAGCCAGATGACTCTGGAAGGAGAAGGCCGGTGCCCATCGAGGGCAGCGAGTTTGTCCTTGACGTGGATACGGTTGTGGTTGCCATAGGAACAAGGGCGAACCCGCTTGTAAAGAGTACGACACCTGGACTGGAACTGAACAAAAGGGGATACATAGTGGCAGA
>QMLJ01000133.1 GCA_003643935.1 Deltaproteobacteria bacterium
ATACTATACCAGGGACGTACATACAAGGCATACCGTGGAATGGGTTCTATAGAGGCTATGCAGGAGGGATCCAAGGATCGGTATTTCCAGGATGATTTGAGTGACTCATCGAAGATGGTTCCCGAGGGCATAGTCGGCAGGGTGCCGTACCGCGGAAAAATTTCTGAAAACGTCTACCAATTACTTGGCGGCCTACGCGCTGGGATGGGTTATACCGGGTGTAAAAACATAAAAGAACTCCAGGAAAATGCAATAATGATAAGGATCACACAGTCAGGTCTTAAGGAATCCCATGTCCACGATGTAATTGTGGTCAAAGAGGCACCCAACTACAAGCTTGAATATTAAGGTTATAAGGGTAAGGCAAAAATGGACTTTGTTCACCTACACTGTCACACGCAATACAGCCTGCTTGACGGTGCTATCAAGATAAATGATCTCATCGATACTACGCTGAGCTTTGGTCAGAAAGCCGTGGCCATTACTGATCACGGCGTTATGTACGGAGCGATTGAATTCTATGACAAGGCAACAAAGGCCGGCCTGAAACCAATCATAGGGTGCGAGGTCTACGTGGCTCCAGGCGACATGGAAACAAAGACACCCATACCCGGCCTACCAAGGTATTTTCATCTTGTACTCCTTGCCATGAATTCAAAGGGCTACGAAAATCTTATTAAGCTTGTCTCTATAGCTAATACAAAAGGGTTCTATCACAAGCCCAGGGTCGACAAGACAGTATTGAGGGAGTACAACTCCTCCTTGATAGCCATGAGCGCCTGCCTGCAGGGAGAGATCCCTTACTGGATATTGAGGGGCAACGAAGACAAGGCAGTGGCAGCACTAGACTTCTACCGCTCTACATTTGAAGATCGCTTTTATCTGGAAATACAGGCAAACGGATTGGCTGACCAGGAAAAGGTAAACCCCGTTATAGTGGAAATGGCCAAAAAATACTCTGTACCCTTGGTTGCCACTAATGACTGCCACTATCTTAAGTCCTCAGATGCAAAGGCCCACGAGGTCCTACTATGCATACAGACACGAAAAACCATCAATGACAAGGACAGGATGAGATTCAACACTGACCAACTTTATCTCAAGAGCCCACAGGAGATGATGGATGCCTTTTCATGGATACCGGAGGCCATAAGTAATACAAAGGATGTCGCGGATAGGTGTTCCCTGGAAATACCAATGGGCACTTATCATTTTCCCGTATTCCCAGCAGAGGGTGACAAGTCCCTTGAATCGACAATCGAGGAAAAGGCACGTTTGGGCCTTGCAAGGAGGCTAGGTGATGACATACCACCTGAATATTCTGAAAGGCTTGAAGACGAATTAAATATAATAAAATCCATGGGGTTCCCTGGATATTTTCTGATTGTAGCAGACTACATCAATTACGCGAAAAGCCATGGTATACCTGTGGGCCCAGGCAGGGGAAGCGCTGCAGGCTCACTGGTGGCATACGCCTTAGGTATAACAGATATCGACCCCATACGCTGGGGCCTTCTCTTCGAGCGTTTCTTAAACCCCGAGCGTAAAAGCATGCCTGACATCGACGTTGATTTTTGCCAGGAAAGAAGGGACGAAGTTATAGAATATGTAAAGAACAAGTACGGATACCAATATGTAGGCCAGATCACAACCTTCGGCAACATGAAGGCAAAGGCAGTTATAAGGGATGTGGGCAGGGTCCTAGGAATAAGTTATTCAGAGGTTGATAAGATAGCCAAGCTCGTGCCGGACGATCCCAAGATTACCATTGATAAGGCCCTTGAGCTTGAACCAAGGCTCAGAGAGATGGTTGACACGAACCCTGTTGTGGCAGAGCTTACAGACATAGCAAGATCTCTCGAAGGTCTCAGCAGGCATGCATCGGTACACGCGGGGGGAGTTGTAATATCGGACAGGTTTCCCTTGACCGACCATGTACCCGTATACCTAGACAAAAAAGGCATGCTCATAAGCCAGTACGACAAAGATTCTATTGAAAAGGTCGGCTTGATAAAATTTGACCTTCTTGGTCTCAAGACCCTTACTGTGATTCATAAGACCCTTGAGATATTAAAATCAAGGGGAGAAACACTTGACCTTAGCAACCTACCTTTAGACGATCCATTAACCTATAAACTCATGGGAGATGGTGATACAGCGGGCGTCTTTCAGCTTGAAAGCCACGGTATGAAGCAGATGCTCATGCAACTGAAACCCGAGAAATTTGAGGATGTAATAGCTGCGGTTGCCCTGTACAGACCAGGTCCCATGGATCTAATCCCCTCCTACATAGATAGAAAACACGGCAAGGAAAAGATAGAATATCTGCATCCCATGCTTGAACCTATACTCAAGGAAACCTATGGGATTATCATATACCAGGAACAGGTAATGCAGATTGCACAGGTCATGGCAGGGTATTCACTAGGCAAGGCAGACCTCCTTAGACGTGCAATGGGGAAAAAGAAGGTGCGTGAGATGGATAACCAGAGGGAGGACTTTATAAATGGTGCCAAGCAGAAGGGTGTGTCAGAAGACCTTGCATCGCAGATATTCTCCCTCATGGCTAAGTTTGCCGGATATGGCTTCAACAAGTCACACGCGGCTGCATATGCACTTGTTGCATACCAGACCGCGTACTTGAAGGCACACTATTTCAACGAGTTCATGGCTGCAAATCTAACCTTGGACCTAGGTAATAAAGACAAGAAGATAAGGTACCTTGCCGAATGCAGGGTAAAAGGGATTGAGATATTGAATCCTGATATAAACGAGAGCAAGTGGGAATTCGTAACTACTACCGATGGCATACGTTTTGGCCTTGGTGCAATAAAGCACGTGGGCAAAGGCGCAGTGGACATGATAGTGAACGAAAGATCTAAAAGAGGCCCTTTTAAGGATTTTCAGGACTTCATACACAGGATCAACACAACAAAAGTAAACAAGAGAATAATAGAGTCACTTATAAAAACCGGGTGTTTTGACCAGATATCGCCCAACAGAAGATCGCTTATGGAGGTCCTCGACGATTTAATGGACAATGCCCAAAAATCTGCCAGGAACAAGTATAACGGTCAGAAAACGCTGTTTGATATTGAAGGCATGTTAGACGACAAAACAATGTACACAGAGATACCCGAGATACCTGACTGGTCAGAGACAGAAAAACTTCAGATGGAACGTGAACTTACGGAAGTTTACATATCCAGCCATCCACTCCAAAGGTATAAGGACGTTATGAAGCAGATATGTACGACAAATACGAATTCTATCCAGGAGAGTCCCGGGACAATAACCATAGCAGGCATACTCCAGGGACTAAATACAACCAGGACAAAAAAAGGCGAGATAATGGCTAGGGCAATACTTGAAGACTTGCACGGCACAGTGCCTGTTATCTTTTTTCCCACCTGCTACAACGAGTATAATTCTGTGATAAGCAGCGTAAAACCCATAGTTATAAAGGCAAGGGTTGAAAGAAGAAAAGAAGATAACGGCGACAACCAGACAGGCAAGATAGAATTGATTGCCGAGGAGGTCTACACCATAGAAGGTGCAACAAGTCTAGCGGCAAAGGAGATACACCTAAGGCTGCCTCCTGACATAGCACCCAATAGCATAAAGGACCTGAAAGACCTAGTATCAAGATGCAAAGGGGAATGCTCGCTGTATCTTGAGGTACAGACAGAGGATGCAGTGATCGAGGTAGATGCTGGTAAGGATTATAAGGTGAACCCATCGAGTGAATTCATGTCAAAAGTCAAGGAAATCATAGGTACCTCAGGGATTGAATTAAGATGAAAGACAATGATTCAGAAAAATTCATCGATATAGACAAAGCACTTAAACAACTTGAACACAGTATAGCAGAGATACCTGATGTTGATACAAGCGAACTGAGACAAAAGGTGAAGGGACTCAGGGAAGAGCTCTACAGGGGTATATCCAGGTGGGAACGCATAGAGATTGCCAGGGCTTTCAATAGGCCGGGGACCCAGGACTTTATCAATGGCATATTCACTGACTTCATGGAAATTCACGGGGACAGGATATATGGGGATGACCCTGCCGTAATCGGGGGGCTGGCAATGCTGGATAGCATACCCGTGGTGGTTATAGGGCACAAAAAACACTCCAAGGGCAGAAAGGATTACATAAAGCATAACTATGGCATGGCAATGCCTTCTGGACACCATAAGGCCATCCGCTTGATGAGGCTGGCTGAGAGATTCGGTAAGCCGGTTATAACATTTGTAGACACACCAGGCGCCTATCCTGGCCCTGAAGCTGAATCGCAAGGCCAGGCGTTCAGTATAGCTCAATGCATATCATCTATTGCATCCATAAAAACCCCTGTTATAAGCTGCATTATAGGGGAAGCTGGCTCTGGCGGTGCACTCGCTATAGGATTCGGAGACAGAATAATAATGCTGGAGCATGCATTCTATAGCTCTATATCTCCAGAGGGATTCTCATCCATAATCTTTGAAGATACATACAACAGGAAACGTGCAGCAGATGTTCTCAAAGGCAGCGGTTCAGACCTTTTGGAATACGGCATAGTTGATCACCTCATACCTGAACCAACCGGCGGGGCACATAACGACCCTAAACCTGTCATAGATACAACAGGTAAGGTTATAAGGCTCTACCTCAAGGAGCTCCTCTCAATGGACACCGAGACACTACTAAAA
>QMLJ01000134.1 GCA_003643935.1 Deltaproteobacteria bacterium
AAATCCACCCAGACGGGTCGACTACGTAGTCATGCCATCGAGTGTTGAAGAGGTGCAGGCAGTAGTAAGGCTTGCTTCGACCAGGGGAATACCCCTTGTACCCATGGGTGCTGCATTGAATCTGGAGGGGCTCACCATTCCCTTGAAGGGCGGCATTGTAGTTGACATGAGGAGGATGGACAGGATCATAGAGGTGAGCGAGATGGATAGGTATGCCCTTATAGAGGCAGGGGTGAGCCAGGGGAAGCTCATCTCCTACCTTAAGGAGAACCATCCCACGCTGCAGCACTCGGTACCCGATGCACCGCCTTCGGCCACGGTTGCAGGTAGCTGCCTTATATGCGGCTACGGTCATCTCTCCACAAATTACGGGACCCATGCAGAGATGGTAAATGCACTTGAAGTGGTGCTGCCCTCTGGCGAGCTTTTGAGGACCGGGTCTGCCATGCTCCCAACATCACTTTGGTTTGGCAGGGGGTCCTTACCTGATCTGACAGGCCTGTTCCTTGGCTGGCTTGGTACAACCGGCATTGTAACCAAGCTTTCCATACGCCTGTATCCAAGGCCGCCAATAAGGGACATGGTGATATACATGATGCAGGACTGCTCTATTGTGCCGGATGTCGTGTACAGGATAACGCATACCGAGATGGCTGAAGACGTGTCCATCGTTGGCCAGGAAAGGCCAGAATGGATGAAGGGCTACCAGATAATAGCTGCCTATGTATCCGCCCATACAAGAGAGGAACTCGCCCTGAAAAAGAAATACCTTAAAAGGATATCTGAAAAGGACTTCAAGGCCAGGGTAAGCTTCATGGAAGAGGCACCAGGGGACCTGAAGGAGCAGTTCATGGAACTGCCCTTTTTTGCCACAAAGGTGGCTGACTGGAAAAAAGGCGGTGGCTTTGAATACGTGGGCGCAATAATGCCTATTGATAAACTACCTGAAGCCTGGGAAAAGGGCATAGAGATAGCACACAGGTATAATATGCTCTATTCCTATGCAATACGCGTGGTGGAAGGGGGGCACCACGTGCTGTTCACCTACAGCTATCCATTTAACCGTGCAGACGAGACAAGCATGCAGAGTGCCCTTGCTGCGCTTAGAGAGACGCAGAAACTTAGCCTGGATCTCGGTGCCATACCATGGAAGCCAGAGGTGGACGGACAGAAGGAGATCATAAAGAGAATGGATAAAGGTACTTTTAGACTCATGCAGAGGGTAAGGAATCTGCTCGATCCAAAGGGGATCATGAACCCGGGAAATTGGGAGGTTGATTGACATGGCGCTTGATGATTTCAAGGATATAATCCACAGGTGTTTCAGGTGCGGGTACTGCAAGTTCACAAGTAATTACAGTGACTTCAACTGCCCGCCATACAACAAGTTCAGGCTCGAGACGTTTTCCCCTGGAGGTAGGATGTGGTTGATAAGGGCGATGATGCTAAAGGACATAGAGCCGAGCCAACACCTTGCAGACATACTCTACACCTGTACCATGTGTGCAAACTGCGTGGAAGAATGCAGGTTCAAGTTTCATGATAACATAGTTGACATCATAATGGAAGGCAAGGCCTCTCTGGTAGAGGCAGGGGTAGTGCCTCCAAGTGTGAGGGACTTTTTCAAGAACATATACACGAATGGCAATCCCTGGAAGGAACCCCAGAAGAAAAGGGGAGACTGGGCCAAGGATGCTGGTATACCCCACTACAAGAAAGGTGACGAGTACCTGTTTTACGTGGGGTGCATAGGCTCCTATGACCAGAGGGTACAGAAGATGGCAAGGGCCTTTGGGCAGTTACTCTTAAGGTCAGGCATATCTTTTGGTATCCTGGGCGAGGAGGAGTACTGCGATGGTAACGAGGTTTTGATGATGGGGGAGGAGGGGCTTTTTGAATACCTTGCACTAAAGAACATAGAGCTGTTCAAGGAAAAGGGTGTAAAAAAGATTGTAACCCTTTCCCCGCACGCGTACAACGCCATGCTCAATAAATACCCGGGCCTTGGCGGTGACTTCGAGGTGGTGCACTATACCGAGCTGCTAAAGGAACTCATTACCTCTGGAAGGCTTAAGATACCTGGTACAAGAAAGATGAAGGTGACATACCACGATCCTTGTTTTTTGGGCAGGTGGAACTCCATATACGACGAGCCCAGGGAGGTCCTGGATTCAGTCCACGGCATAGAACTGGTTGAGATGAAGAGGAACAGGGAAAATGCATTTTGCTGTGGGGGTGGGGGAGGTAATTTCTATACTGACATCATTGGTGGCGGAGAGCAAAGCCCGTCAAGGATCAGGTCAAGGGAAGCGGCTGAGACAGATGCGGATATCATCTCTGTTGCATGTCCAACGTGCATGACCATGATCGAGGACGGTCTAAAGGGAGAGGACCTGGATCACAAGATAAAGCTGATGGATATCTCAGAGATCGTGCTCAGTGCAATTATAGATGCAGGGGAAAGCATATGAAGATGGCTGGTGATAAAGACCATGTCTACGAGGGGCTGAAGACAATAGTGGGCGATGCCTTTGTCTCCAGGGACATAGAAGAGCTTTACATGTACTCCAGGGACCCGGGTGCATCCATTCCAAGGAACGCAGACTGGGTGGTCCTACCCAATACCACGGATGATGTCCGGAAGATAGTCGTCCTGGCAAGGGACATGAAGATACCAGTTGTACCCATAAGCGGTGGTCTCACCCTTTCAGGCCTTGCAGTGCCTGTAAAGGGCGGGATTGTCATGGACATGAGGCGCATGGACAGGATAGTAGAGGTCAACGAGATGTCAAGGTACGTGGTGGTGGAGTCAGGCGTATCCCAGGGGAAGCTCCTCTCATTCCTCAAGGAGAACTATCCCATGCTTAGGCACTCAATGCCGGATGCTCCACCGGCTGCATCAGTCGTGGGCAATACCCTCATCTATGGGTCCGGGCATCTATCCAAGCACGGTGCGCATTCAGAGATGATAAACGGCCTGGAGGTTGTACTTGGAGACGGAGAAATATTGAGGCTGGGGTCCTTGGCTGTGTCCCCTTACTGGTTTGGCAGGGCGCCTTTACCTGACCTTGTAAGCCTTTTTGTAAACTGGTTTGGTACAACCGGCATTGTTACAAGGCTTTCGCTGAAGCTCTACCCTGCCCATCCCCTGAGAGACATGCTCATATTCCTGGTCCAGGACCCAGGCACCATACCCGAAGCAGTATCCAGGATAACCGCTACTGACTTGATGGAGGATGTGCTTATAGTGGCATCAAGGCCACCGAAGTCACCTTCTGTTATCTCGCTCCTCACCGTGTACCTCACGGCAGAGACGCCCGAAGAACTTGACTTCAAGAAAGAGCTCTTTGTGGACATGTTCAAGGACTTTGGCAAAGAGGGATCAAAGATAGTCTTCACGCCAAAGGAGATGTTGCCACAGAAACTCGTACACGGTTTCATGGAAGAGCCGCAATACGCAGCCGCAACGGCTGACTTCAAGAAAGGCGGAGGTTTTGAATACGTGGGTGTTGTCCTGCCTTTAAGCATGGTGCCTGTTGCGTGGAAGAAGGGAGAAGACATAGCAAAAAAGCACGGGTTTGACCCGCTGTACACCGTGAGGAACGTGGGACTGGGTCATAGCGTTGTCTTTGCCTTTGCCTATCCCTTCAACAGGGCAGACGAGAAGAGCCTTAAGAGGTCAAGGGATGCACTTGCAGACACGAATGACATGGCACTTGAGATAGGGGGCACACCCTGGAAGTCTGAACTGGAAGGCCAAGCCAGGATCATGGCCAGGATGGATCCAATGGTGCTCTCTGTAATGCATGGCATAAAAAAGGTCATGGACCCCGAAGGCATCATGAACCCGGGAAACTGGGAACACAGATGATAACAAAGATAGCCATGTGTGTAGTATTCGCCCTTTCGGGTACTAGCCAGTGTCTTAAGTAGCCGGGTACCTGAACAGGGGATAGAATCCCAGTATCCTGTAAGTCCAGAACACGGCGTCCTTTCTTACTGGCACACGCTTATCGCGTGGTATTTTGGCCATGTTGATTCCCCAGTGTACAGGCCAGTGGTAGGTGAAGTCCGTCTTGGCGAGCATGCGTGCCGACTCAAGTGCTTTCTTGTGGTCCGTGGACATAAAGTGTATGCCCACGGTGTTTTTCCCTATGAGGGAGAGCCCGCAGCCCGAGAAAAGTGACCCGGTTGGCCTGTGGAGGTAAGATGTATGTCCTGGAGTGTGACCGGGCGTAGGTATGTATTCAATGTCCCAGTCCGAGAGGGGATTTTCATCACTGCCGGGCGTAAGTGGGATGAACTCAGCGTCTTCAGGTGGTGGTGTTCTGCCTGGCATGTATGCTACGGGTATGTGTAGGTTTGGATGAATGACCAGCTTGTGTGGTTTTCTATCGAGCATGAGTATGATGTCCTTGTCGCCCATGTATACCTTGAGTGGTTTAGATGCCGGGTCCAGCATCTTTGCAAGCTCTGCAAGCCCACCTGTATGATCTGCATGCCAGTGGGTTATTGCAACTGCTTTCAGGTCATCCGGGTTCAAGCCATTAGCCTTCATAGCATTGTAAATAATACGGCCACTCCCGAGTCCACCTGTATCGAACAGAATAATGCCAGGCGGGTCTTGCCTAACCAGTATAAATGCGTATACGCCTGGGAAGCGCGTATACGCCGCTATGGTAACAGGTACTGC
>QMLJ01000135.1 GCA_003643935.1 Deltaproteobacteria bacterium
AAAGCATGAAGGAGTATACCCCTTTGTGGTGGGAGGCTCTCCTATGGAAAGGCCTATCTCCCTCTTTGCCATTGCAAACCTTGTTATGGAATCCATCATGAGGAGTACATCCTTTCCCTGGTCCCTGAAGAATTCTGCAATGGTTGTTGCCAGGTATGCCCCCCTTATTCTTATCAGTGCGGGTTGGTCAGATGTAGCGGCGACCACCACGGATCTCCTGAGGCCTTCCTCCCCCAGGTCTTTTTCTATGAATTCCTTGACCTCCCTTCCCCTCTCCCCGATTAATGCTATCACGCTTACATCTGCCCGGGTATTGCGCGCCATCATGCCCATGAGCACACTCTTCCCGACCCCAGAACCTGCCATTATTCCTATTCTCTGCCCCTTACCAACGGTTGTGAATGCATTTATTGACTTTATACCAAGATCAAGGGGCTCTGTTATTCTCTTCTTCTCGAGTGGATTTATAGGGTTTCCGTAGATCGGCATCTCTGTATCAACATCGATGTAACCCTTGTGATCCAGCGGCAATCCCAGTCCGTCGACAACCCTGCCTATAAGCCCGGGGCCAACCTTTACATGCGGGCTTGATTTTCTCGCTACGATGGAACTGCCCGGACCTATACCGCCAAGGTCACCCAAGGGCATGAGAAGTATCCTTTTATCCCTGAATCCCACCACCTCAGCCATTATGGATGCCTCCATGTCCCTGGAATATATCTCGCACATCCCCCCCATGGTGCTACCTGGGCCATGACCTTCCACTACCAGGCCAACTATGTTAGTCACCTTGCCCTTGACCATTATGGGGTCGATATCTTTTACCCGTCTTATGTATGTATCCATGTCAATCTTCTTCAAGTAAGGCGTCCCTTATCTGATCTATCTGAGACCTTATTGTCGCATCTATCTCTCCAAATGAGGTCTCCAATATTACACCACCTCTCTCAATGCCGGAGTCTTCAAGCACGGTCACACCCTTGATATCACTTACGTGACGCCTCAATATCTCCTCGATCTCCCTTAAGTACTCATAGTCTGAAGGATGTAGCCTGAGACGTACGTCATCATGATCCATCAAGTGTTTGCATGCATCCTTTACGGTATCCATGACAATCTCAGGTGAGATCTGTATCTTTCTGTGCACTACCTTCTCTGCAATCAGGCATGCCAGCTCTATAATGTCCTTCTCGTGCCTTTCCATGAGCGCCTCCCTTGCACGAGAGAGTTCCTCAATGGCATTTTTGAGGGTTGAAAAAAGTGGCTCCAACCTCTTTGCCACCATCTTCTGGCCCTCTTTCTGGCCCTGTAGCAGACCCCGGTTATAGGCCTCCATCTCTATGGATTCCTTTTTCATCTCCGCGCTCTTTATTATCTCTTCAGCCTCTTTCACCGCTTTCTCATATACACTGATTTTTCTATTGCCGCCGGGCATATCTTTCGGTGTATAGCTATCCACTACAACCTTGTCTCCCCTAAGAATCTTATACGAGGACATCCCCACCTCCCTTTCCACCAATGACAATCTTCCCTGCTGCTTCAAGCTTCCTGACAACCCTAACAATGCTCTGCTGCGCACTTTCCACGTCTGATAGCTTTACGGGACCCATGGCCTCCATGTCTTCCATCAGCATCTCTGACGCCCTCGATGACATGTTGGAAAGTATCTTTTCTTTCAAGGGTTCACTCGCTGTCTTGAGTGCAAGGATCAAATCCTCGTTCGTGATCTCTTTCAGTATGGCCTGTATGCCACGGTTATCTATATTGATAATGTCTTCGAACACGAACATCTTTTCCCTGATTTGCTCTGCGAGATCGGCATCCACCTCCTCAAGAGAAGAAAATATATTATTTTCTGTGTTCGTATCTAGCTGGTTCATTATCTCTGCAACGGCCTCCACGCCACCGAGCTTCTTGCTGTCAGTCGATCCCATGCTCTTTATCTCTTTTCTCAGGACATCATCCAGTTCATCAATCACCTCGGATGGTACCATGCCGAGGTTTGTAATCCTTAGCACGATCTCGGATTGGAGGTTCTCCGGCATGTTGGCAAGCACCTGGGCCGCCTTTGAATATTCCAGATGTGCAAGTACCAGTGCTATGGTCTGTGGATGTTCTCCCTTAAGATAGTCGACCAGGATAGATGTATCCACCTGCCTCAGGGTAGAAAATGCAGATTTGTCACTAGCTAAGGATATGGTCTCCATTATGGGCCTGGCCCTTTCCTCGCCAAGGGCCTCTATAAGCGTATTCTTTATGGCTTCCACCCCTTTACCCGTGATGCCGCTTATCTCGCTGCACTTTTTTTTAAACTCATCCATAACCTCGTTTACGGTGGCAATGGGAACAGTGACGCTCTCAAGGCCTGACATGCTTTTCCCAAGCAATTCTATTTCATTATCACTGAGCCCCTTAAATACCTCCTTCATGAAGTTATCACCCATGGTCATCAGAAGAATAGCCGCCTTTTTTATACCATCCATCTTGCTGGATGTCGCCACTATGCACCCTCCTTCAACCAGGACCTTATAACAGCGGTCGCACTTTCCATGTTATCTTTGGTTATTGCCTCTATCTCCTTGCGCCTCCCGTGTACAGCCTGTTTCATCTCCTCACTCTTTGCCACGGCAGTCTCTATCTGGGGCCTTTCTTCTCCCTCAATAGTCCCAGGTTCTTCACCCTGTATGGATTTGCGTGTCTCAGCCATTCCTTCAAGGACCCTTACAGGTGATGTCATCCACTTCATTGCCGGCCTCACTATGAACATGAATACGAGTATGGTTACCAGGAGGAAGACTACTATTTTTATAATGGTCACAATATGATCCATTATCTTGTCCTTGATAGAAGCTGGCTTGACCTCTGTTACCTCCCTCTTAAACGGCATACACGACACGGCTATTGAATCATCACGGTCAACGTTGAACCCGACAGCATGTTTAACCGCATCTTCTATTTCCTTCATCTCTTCTTCACTTCTTTGAACAAACAACTTCTTTCCATCCTTGGAGGTCTTGTAATTACCATCCACGATAACAGACACAGTAAGTCTCTTTATCTCCCCAGGGGACTGAACCAGTTCAACCTTATTCCTGCTTATTTCATAGTTACGCACTATGTTGGACGTAGAGGTCGTGTTCCCTGGAGCAATCATACCAGGCGTTCCCCTGCCCGTGGGTATGTTAGCTTGTACCCCAGCTACGCCTCCAACACTCGGACCTTGGGGACTTGACTCGTTACTGATTTGCTCGCTCCTTACTACCTTGCTATCGGGATCATAGGTGTCTTTCACGCTTTTCACCATGTCCATGTTGACGTCAGCGCTTACCTTTACAACGGCCTTTCCAGGGCCGAGTATCTTATCCAGCATATCCTGAGATCTCTTCTCGAGGCTGGATTCTATTGCACGTCTTATCTCCAGGCGATTATTTGCCAGAACTGCATTATCTTGGGTCTTGCCCTCATAAAGTACCTTGCCGGTGTTGTCTATAATGCTGATATTCTCAGGCTCAAGGCCTCTCACGCTCTTAGCCACCAGATAGACTATACCCTGGACATGCTCAGGAGACAGTATAAGTCCGGGTCTAGGTCTTATAACAACAGAGGCCTTTGCCGGCTTCTCATCCTCCACAAACACACTGTCTTTGGGTAATACAAGATGTACCCTTGCGTAGTCAACCTCGTCCAGCGACATTATTGTCTTGGCCAACTCATCCTGCAGGGCCCTTTGATAGTCTATCTTCTGTATAAATTCAGATGTCGAGAACCCTGTCTCGTCGAACAGTGAGAAACCCTTACCGCCCTTGCCCTTGGGCAAGCCTTTGCCAGCCAATTCAAGCCTTGTCTCGTAGACCTTGCTCTCCGGCACCATCACGGCAGTACCTCCATTGGTCAACTTGTAAGGAATCCGGTTTTCCTTAAGGTTTTGAACTATAAGAGATGCATCCGTGTCCGAGAGATCAGTGAAGAGGTACTGGTAATTTGGAGCTAGTGTCCACATGAGCGTGACGACAAAAACTGCCACCCCAAGGCCAAGCAGTGATAGTATTCCCACCTTCTGACCCATGCTCAGGCTGGCCAATTTTTCCTTAAGCCCGGTAAGAAATTCCTTCATGTTCATCTGAGCCTCATGAGTTCGTTATAGCCCTGAATTAACTTGTTGGTTGAGGTGACAAGGAGCCTGAGCATTATGTCGGCCTTCTGCATCTTTATCATGGCCTCGTGAATATTTACTGACTTACCTTCTGCCAGCCTGAGCGATGCCTGGTTGGCGTCTTCTATTACCTTGTTTGTTTTATCGATGGCATTTTTAAGTGACTCTACAAAGTCAGTATTCTTGTCGGCCCTGTGTTTAGATGCGCTATCTCCTATCATCATACCAGGGTTTTCGGATAGAGATGGTATACGCATTATTGCCTCCCTATGTCTATGGCCTTAAGAGCCATGTCCTTTGCTGCCTTTATTGATGTGGTATTGGCTTCAAATGCCCTCTCGGTCCCAATCATGTCCACCATTTCTTCCATGATATTGACATTTGGCATGGTGATATAGCCATCTTTGTCTGCATCGGGGTTGGACGGGTCATATACCCGTTTACCTGGCGAAGGATCCTTTACAACACCCTCGACCTCAACGCCTGAAAGCACCTTTTCAAAGGGTACAGACCTTAGTA
>QMLJ01000136.1 GCA_003643935.1 Deltaproteobacteria bacterium
GCTGTGAAGAATCTTGTGGACAGGGGCTTCATAAAGCATGAGCGTTACGGTTCACTCAGCCTTACTGGCAAGGGTAGGTTAATAGCAGAGAAAGTTAGCGAACGTCACAGGGTCTTATTCGAATTCTTCCATAAGGTACTTGGAGTTGAATCAGAGACAGCAGGGAAAGATGCCTGCATGGTTGAGCACTACATAAGTCCTGAAACAAAGAAGAGATTGTTCAAGTTCATAGAGTTTGTTCACAGGTTTCCCTCTGAGGAAAAGGACCCAAGGTGGCTGGACCATTTCAGGTCTTACTTGGCCACGGGCAGGACAGATATATGTGCTGGCACTAAGGAGAAAGCGTTATGATGGGTAGAAGTCTGGATGAGTTGGAAGTAGGGAAGAAAGCGGTTGTGAAGATGATAAGGGGTGAAAAGGATATAAAGAGAAGACTCCTTGACATGGGACTTGTTCCTGGCACGGAGCTAAGGGTAGAGAAGGTGGCGCCCTTGGGTGATCCCATTGATATAAGCCTCAAGGGTTATCACCTCTCTCTTAGGAAACACGAGGCCAGAGCAGTAAAGGTGGAGATAAGGTGATGTGCCCTCTATCCATGTGTGCACCAGGGGAGAAGGTTGTGATACAGAGAATCGCCGGAGGCTGGGGTGTCAAGAGGCGTATGGCAGATATGGGCTTTTACCCCGGGGAGAGGCTTGTTGTGGTTAACTCCAGCGGTGGGCCGGTTATAGTGGATGTAAAGGGTACGCGTGTTGGTATAGGAAGAAATATGGCGAACAAGATATTCGTTACCATTGAAAGGTAATAGATACCTGATGTCTGATAACCGTATTATCGCGCTCGCAGGTAATCCAAACTCCGGTAAGACCACTATATTCAATGCACTTACAGGCTCAAACCAGAGGGTAGGTAATTGGCCGGGAGTAACCGTTGAAAAGAAAGAGGGTGTACTAAGGCTGGAAGGTACTGATTACACCGTGGTTGACCTGCCTGGAACGTACGGTCTCTCCGCCCGCTCTATTGATGAACGCGTAGCAAGGGATTTCCTGGTCAGGAATAAGCCGTTCCTTGTGGCTGTTATCCTGGATGCATCCAATCTTGAGCGGAACATGTACCTTGCCCTTCAGATAATGGAACTCGGCGTCTCAAAGGTAGTACTTGTGTTCAACATGATGGATGTTGCACGCTCAAGGGGCATGGAGATCGATGCCAGGGCCATGAGTATCTTCCTGGGGGTACCCATCGTCCCGACCATAGGTAACAAAAAAGAAGGTATTGAGGATCTGAAAAGGGTTATCAGCCTTTATGTGAGGGGACTCTCTGCTGATAATAAGATGGAGCCAGGCTCTCCCTTTAAGTACAGGCAGGACATCGAAGATGCCATTGAGCAGGTAGAATCTATGATACCCAATGAGATTGCAAGGGAATATCCAGCCAGATGGGTTGCAATAAGGCTGATGGAAGACGACAGTGAATATAGGGATATAGTAGCAAGGATGTCTTCCGGAGAGGAAATACTTGGCAAGGTTGATGCCTTGAGGCAACACCTGGAAAGGATATTGGGCTATGATGTAGAGACTGCAATGGCAGAGATGCGCTACGGTTATATTAAAGGCGTTGTCAGGGAGTTCGTAAAAAGGAGGCCTTCCATAGGTGATAGGCTAAGCATGTCTGACAGGATAGATGCAGTTGTTACAAACAGGTATCTGGGGTTACCCATATTCCTCTTGATAATGTGGATTGCCTTTATGTTGACCTTTAACCTGGGTGGTTTTTTCTCTGACTACATAGATGCATTCTTTACGTTTGTCGGCAGCATTACAGCCGCTCACATAAGGACTGAATGGCTGGCATCTTTTATCTGTGATGGTGTTATCGGTGGTGTTGGTGCTGTACTTGTATTCTTACCAAACATATTCATGCTTTTTCTCATGCTGAGCATACTGGAGGAAAGCGGGTACATGGCTAGGGGTGCCTTTGTCATGGATAAGCTCATGCATGCCATGGGCCTGCATGGCAAGTCCTTTATTCCCATGGTGCTTGGTTTCGGCTGTAATGTACCTGCCATCATGGCAACACGGACACTTGAAAACAGGAAAGACAGGATAATCACCATACTGGTGAATCCTCTTATGTCATGCTCAGCAAGGCTCCCTGTGTACGTGCTCTTTGCAGGCGCTCTTTTCAGCGCACACCAGGGTACGGTTATATTCTCCATATATATACTTGGAATTATACTGGCTGTAGTGCTTGCTCGTATATTCAAATCCATGTTCTTCAAGGGTGAAACAACCCCCCTTGTTATGGAATTACCGCCTTACCATATCCCTGAGCCCAAAGGGGTGATTCTCAGTGCATGGCAGAGGTCTGCCCTTTTCGTTAGGAAGGCTGGCACGGTAATATTCGCGGCCGTTATACTGATATGGCTCATGGCAAGCTTCCCGCTTGGTGCCGGGTATGCAAGCGAGCATACCCTTATTGGCAGGCTTGGGTCCGTACTGGCACCTGTGTTCTCGCCTGCTGGTTTTGGTTATTGGCAGGCAGCGGTTGCCCTGTTCTTCGGCATTCTTGCAAAAGAGGTGGTCGTTGGTACCCTTGGCACGCTCTATCACACGACGGGTAGCGGGCTTTCTGCTGTTATAGCAAGTCATTTCAGCCCGTTGAGTGGATATGCCTTTATGGTAATGACCCTGGTCTACATACCCTGCATTGCAACCATTGCAGTGATAAAGAGAGAGACCAATTCCTGGGCATGGGCCGGTTTCGCGGTTGCGTACAGTCTTATCCTGGGCTGGAGCCTTGCGGTAATTATATTCCAGGTGGGAAGCCTGTTTGCATGAGCATGGTTTTGCCTTATAAAGGTCAAAAACAAGAGATGCCTTACTTGAAATATTACGTAAGCATAGTCTTTTAAGGGGGTTAGCATGAAGGCATTTGGGCCTGTCCCATCCAGGAGACTGGGTCGCAGTATTGGTATCAACAATATACCTGCCAAGATATGTAGCTACACATGTGTCTACTGCCAGATAGGAAGGTCTTTGAAGATGACGAAGGACAGGGCCATCTTCTACGAGCCAAGGGACATCCTTGAGGACGTGGGCAACAAGGTCATGGAAGCAAGGCAGGCGGGGGAAGATATTGACTACCTCACCTTTGTACCTGATGGTGAACCTACCTTGGACATAAACCTGGGTAAAGAGATCGATCTCTTGAGATCCATTGGGATAAAGATAGCTGTTATCACCAATGCCTCTCTCGTATGGAGAGACGATGTAAGAAGGGACATAGCAAATGCTGACTGGGTATCCCTTAAGGTCGATGCCGTGGATGAAGATGTATGGCGGAAGGTGGATCGCCCTCACAGGGGCTTGAGACTGGACTTGATACTTGAGGGCATGCTTAACTTTTCCAAGGAGTTCGGTGGAGAACTTGTCACAGAGACAATGCTCGTGGCGGGTATGAACGATATGGACGATGAGTTGAATAGGGTTGCTGTCTTTCTCGGCAGGCTGAAACCCTCCATGTCCTATATCTCTATACCCACGAGGCCACCTTCAGAGACATGGGTCGAGCCACCGGGTGGGGATGTAATGGGCAAGGCATACCAAATAGTCAGTGCAGAGGTGAAAAATGTGGAATACCTGATAGGCTATGAGGGTAACGCCTTTGCCTTTACAGGTGATGTGGAGCAGGATATCCTGGGGATAACCTCGGTGCATCCCATGAGGGAAGATGCAGTTAAAGAATTCCTGGGCCGTGCTGGCTCACACTGGTCAGTGATAGAAGATCTCTTGGAGAGGGGTGACCTAAGGGAAACAGTGTACAAGGGCAAGAGATTCTACCTAAGAAGGTTTCGCAAGACTACACAATAATAGAAATCAGTTCTAATCTTCATTGACCTCTTCCCAAGACATGGGGAATTTCCTAGCTCTGTTGACAAAAAGCAATTTTAAAAGCATAATTCCCTATTATTTTCTGGGGGTATAAACATGCTCGTTTTCTTTACAGCCGGTGAATCGCATGGAAGGGGAGTCTTTGCCTTATTGGACGGTCTGCCTGCTGGCCTCAATGTTGACAGGGACTTAATAAATAATGATCTTAAGAGACGACAGGGGGGGTACGGCAGGGGCGGCAGGATGTCCATAGAGCAGGACAGGGTGGACGTGCTCTCAGGCATAAGGGGAGGCGTGACCCTGGGTAGCCCAATACTACTTGCCGTGTGGAACAAGGACTTTGATAACTGGAAGGAATACATGGATCCATGGGATACATGGGAGGGTATGGAACGCTATATTCCAAGGCCTGGACACGCCGACCTCGCAGGTGCAGCCAGGTTCCGACACAAGGACCTGAGGAATGTCCTGGAGAGGTCAAGCGCAAGGGATACAGCAGCAAGGGTGGCTGCAGGTGGTCTCTTAAGGTCCCTACTAAAGATACTTGATATAGAAGTGTATTCCTGGGTCAGCAGGGTAGGCGGCGTGGGGTTCAGCGGTGGATTCAACAGGCGATTGAGGGATAATTCGAGCGTATACTGCCCTGATATTGATGCCACCGAGGCAATGGAAAAGGAGATCGACAGGGCCATAAAAAATGGCGATACCGTGGGCGGGGAGTTCAAGGTAAAGGCAGAGGGTATCCCAGCGGGCATAGGTTCATACACACAGTGGAA
>QMLJ01000137.1 GCA_003643935.1 Deltaproteobacteria bacterium
AGCCCGGAATTAGCTAGTGGACTCGTCGTCATTACTAGTCTCTTCCAGTACAATGTCCTCCATGTCGACAACGTACCCTCCCATATCAACGTCTGTTGTCTCAAGACCCTCTGCAACAGATACCGGCTTGGCCTCTGGCTTGGTCCTTGAAAATACCCTTCTCTTCCTTTTCTTTAACAGCTTCTTGGTTTCCTCATTGGCCTGGTCCTCTCCACACCTTGGGCATATCGCCCTGGGCTTGTTCAGGTCGTAGAACTTGCATCCACACTTATAACACTTATACTTCTTACCAAGCTCTTTCACGTGGCTCTCCTTATGCAGGGGATCTTAAGGATTAAGCATATAACATATACTGCAAGGTGTTATACATTTTGCAAATACGGGTATTTGTCAAGTAAAATCTTTTCTTTCCAATCTTCTTGTTTATGCTGTAGGGAGATCTTACCCTATTCCTGGCTAAAAAGTGAGGTAAGTTCTTTCTTCACTTTATCTAATTTTTCCTTCTTAAGTGCGAATTCCCTCTCTATGTCAGCAACCTTTTCCTTTAACTGCCCCATTTCTTCGCGTATCTGCTCTATCTCCTGCCTCAGTTTCTTTATCTCAGACTTTGAATCTATCTCTTCTGAGATGCCCTCCATCATGGATATCAGGTCACTAACTTTTTTTTTCGTCTCAGAATCCATAAATCTCTTTTTTAGCCTTTATGCGTAAGTGAGCCAAGGTAGAATAAACTTTGTCCAACGCATCCTTGAGGTCATTGACTTCTTGCACAAGCGGGGTTTTCTCCTTCTGCTCCCTCTGTAACAATTCTTCCAGTTCCTTCATCCTGTTGTATGCAACATTCAGGTCCTTCTCAAGTATGGCTGCCTTTACCTCTAGTTTTGCCTTCTTGTGTATCTGGTCGTTCACCTTTACCAGCCTCGACTCCAGTTCTTGCTTCTCGCTGGTTAAAATGCTTAGCTTGTGATCCTTGTCATACAATATTCTGGACAGCTTCCCTATATGAAAATCAGCATCCTCAAGCTGTTCGTTCAGAAACTGTAACTCGGTCTCAAGCGAACCCTTGATTGAGACATCCTGTTCAAGACCGGATAATCTTTCCTTAAGCTCTTCGTTCTCCTTTTCTACAAGTTGTATGGTATTCTGGCTTTCCCTCAGTCTTATCTCGGCATCCTTCTTCTGGAAAAGGATCTGACCGATCTCCTCACTCAGGTCCTCAATAGCACCTAGGTCCACCTCTTTCATGTCGACCTTTGGGGCAGTCGTCCCTGAACCTGGTATAGTACCGTCATGGTCTTCCCTGTCAACCAGGTCATCCTTCTGTGCCAGCTTAGTTAGCAGGACAGGATCAACATTCCAGGGACGGTTGTTCCTATTCTTCTGCCTCTTTGGCATCTTTGCCGCGACACTCTTTTCAAAACCATCCTTCATTACAATACTCCTCTTACATAAAAAACAAGGTTAATACACTCAAGACTATCATCACTATGTCTAAGGCCTACCTTTTCTTAGCTTGGGTGCACGTATAACATAAACGTACCCACTTATCAAAGGTGAATCGGAAGCTCCGGAAAAACCTCCTTTATGAACGAGTCTATATCAGATGCACCCCTGGTCTTTGGTGCATACTGGTGCAGAGGTAACCCCAGGCTTGCGGCCTCTGCTATCTTTGTGTCCTGACGTATAATTGTATCCATGAGATACTCCTTGTAGTGCTTTTTAAGTGCTGCCTTGGCCCTCTGACAGATGTTATGCGAGGCATTGTAATGATTCAGAAATATGTAAATGTTGTCAAGTATGAAGTCAAAGTCTTCTTCTATTGTCGCTATGGTCTCAAAGAGTATCTTAAGACCGTGATAAGAGAGGAAGTCAGCCAGCACGGGCACAAACAGCTCTTTACTTGCAAGTATACCGTTTAAGTTGAGCAGTCCTATAGAAGGTGATGCATCCATAATAATCACATCGTAGTTGTCCTTAATGGGTGCAAGGCTCTTCCTGAGGCGTAGTTCCCTTGCATTCATGGACGTGAGCGCAAGTTCGATGGGTGACAAATCCAAGTTGGCTGGTATCAGCTCCAGGTTTTTCATGGGAGTGGATATGATTGCGTCCCTTATATCCATCCTGTCAATAAGAACGTCAAAGAGTGTGATACTAAACTCCGAATGGTCTATCCCGAGACATTGTGTAAGGTGCCCCTGGGGGTCTAGGTCTATTAGTAACACCTTCATACCAATCTGGGAGAGACGATACGCATAAAACGCGGATATACTCGTCTTGCCTGTACCACCCTTAAAATTAAGGAACAGCTGTACCCGTTTTGACTTGACAAGCGGGCCTTTACCCATGATCTCAAGATAGCCAGGTATATCATAAGGCATATAATGCCTTATGCCACCCACTATCTTGGGAGGCGGAAACTCACCGCTTGCTTCTTTCTTGGACAATTCTGACCTTGTTATACCGAGGATATCAGCAAATTGTTTAGGTGTGTAGTAAGTTTGCTTCACCTGGATCTTTCCTCTACTATTTCCCACCAACCCTTCCACCTAGCAGTAATCCAATCAAGCTCCTCCCTGGAAGCACCAAGAGGCTCCCCAAAATCCTCGCCTGTCATCTCTTTAAGTGTCTTGATGGCCTGGACCCTGACATCAGGGTTGCCGTCCTCAAGGGCCTTTATTACATGCCCTGCATCCTGCTTACTACCGTGTACAGCAAGTAGCCTTAGTGCCTCCATCCTGACAAGGATATCATCATCATGTATTGCAACCCTTGCCATATGTTCCAGCGCAGACCTATCAGCCACCCATGCCATGTACCTTAATACACGTCTTCTAACAAACGGGTCGTTATCCTTGAGCCATCTTAGGCCATCTTCTAGCGTGAACCTTGACCTTCGGAATAGATACCGTATAGCCAAACGCCTTATCCTTGGATCAGGGTCCTCTGTTGCCTTGAGAAAGATGGAAGAAAAGTCCTGGCTGGCATCATACAGTATCTCATACACAATGAAGGCAGTGGACCTGTCTCCATTTTCCAGGATGGACTTAAAGGTCTCCTCTGGATCGGGCGAGTATCGAAGAATGGCTTTTGCTGCCAACCTCTTCACCTCTGGGTCTTTGTCTTCAATATCTCGAATGGCCTTTTTAAGCCTCGCCTCTTCCTGCAACATCACCTCCGGGATGACAACCTAATAGAAATAACTCCCTCACTCATACTCTTGGAAAGTCTACCCTATACCTTATATCTAGTACAAAATTCTCTTTTATAGTAATTTGTTTTTCTCTTATAAATGTTATGCTTGCATGTAGTCAAGCCGTTCTGTAACAAAGGTATAGTTTGATGTAGATAAGACCTGTTACCTAAGAGACAACCTATAATCAGATCCCCTCAAGAGGATGCTGGTTTAGAATTCATTCTGCAGCGCCTGTATATCCATACTCTTGACCTGCATGTCCAGATACAGGTATCCATCTTTAGAGGATACTTCAACCGGGTCTGTTACATCTTTAAGTACTATTCCGGGTTCAAGGTCCTTTAGATCTATGGAGAATATCGGGTCCCCAGGAGACTTGTCCATTATCTTCGGGAGATTATCAATAATTTCTTCCACAACATCCGAGTGGTCCATGAGGCCAATGCTACCAGAGTTATCCCTCATCACGTGGAAATGGCATAGGTAAGGTATGGAGTCAAGATACACGTCAATATTATCACCATCCATCTTGAGTGTTACCACCATGTCAATATCAAGTGATATCATCCACTGGGCTACGTTATTTACCATGTACTCCATTATAACATCATTTGCCAAAAGCCTTATTTGTGAGGCCCTGAAATCAAATATAGGGGGTACTGGGAAATACATGATGGTCTTTTCACCATCCTTGTGCTCGGGTATGAGTTTTTTGAAGTCATCGCCCATGAGCGTCGAGAGGAAATCTTGCACTTCCCATTCTCTTCCACCACCGAGAAGACGCGATATCAACTGGTTGAGGTTGTACTGCGAGATCGCAATCCTCATATTGTATCCATCCTGCATGGTAAGATCCCATGCAGAGGGAGACGTGAAAAGGGTCACATCAGGAAATACAGGGGATGATAGACCAAGGCATTCCGATAAATCAGGGGCTTCAATGGTGTCTGGTAAAAGGTCTGCTGTATCTACGGTGGTCGGTTCCATGTTAGCGATCTGGTATTCGATCAATAGCTCAACGAGTTCTTTCTCAAGAAAACCAGGGACAAACTCCGGCGGGAGAGGATTTTGCAGGAGTTGTTTTATCTCAGTTTCATAGTCTTTTAGACCATAGATATCTGGATCCAGGTTGTCAAAATAACCACCTATCAATCCTTCTATCCATTCAACGCAGTCCTTTAGATTTGGGATGTTAGAATCAAAGTTTTTAGCAAATCTGGCATCAATGTCCCATATCCCATCACCATCAATGTCTTTGATAACAGATATGACTATCCTGCCGTCTTTTGTATCTTCCATCTTCAGGTGCAGGTCAATGGTGAGGTCATTATTATGGGTGCTTACAAGATAGCCCGAACCCAACAGATCAACGGCTTCAATATCCACGGCCTTTACCGTGAAGTTGAGATGGAAATTGATGCAGGTAGAGCCGTCCCCACCTTCCTTCTGCATGAAATTCACTCTCACA
>QMLJ01000138.1 GCA_003643935.1 Deltaproteobacteria bacterium
ATCTCCCTCCCCCACTATATCTATCGGATTTGACCTGTTCCAGAATTCCGGGAGGTGCGTGTCCAGGTCCTTAATAATGTCATCGGATAAATCAGGCAGGACAAGGCCTGCATCTTCGCACTCATCAGCAGCTATTACCCCCCAGCCGCCGCCCAAGCTCATGATGCCAACTCGATTGGACCGCGGGACAGGAAGGTTTGTTAGAGCTCCTGCAACATTTAATAGTTCATATGGTGTCCTTACCTGGATGATACCCGTTTGCTTGAACATTGCACTGTAAGCGGCAAATGATCCTGCCATGGAGCCTGTGTGAGATTGAGCCGCCTTTGAACCCCTCTGAGATCTGCCTGCTTTCAAGGCAATGACAGGTTTTTTCTTTGTTACCTGTCTTGCTATTTCTTTAAACTCAATCCCATTTTCTATACCCTCTATATACATGGCTATGACCTTCACCTCATCACGATAGCCAAAATAGGCAAGCAGATCGCTTGCCTTTAAGAGTGCCTCGTTACCTGTCCCTGCATAGAAGCACAAGCCTATTTCCTTGTGGGCAACCCACTGCATGATCTGAAGTCCCAGATTGCCGCTTTGCGATATAATTCCAAGCCCACCCTCTTTAGCGCCCATAGGAGCCGGGATGGCCTCAAGGTCGTTATATTCTGATGCTATTCCCATGGTATTGGGCCCTATGAATACAAGGTCGCCTTGCTTTGCGATCTCGGTAATCTCCTCTTCCAATGCTGCACCAGCTTTGCCTGTCTCTTTGAACCCGGATGTTATGATAACTGCTGCGTGGATGTCTTTGGTAATGCAGTCCCTCAGTGCATCGGGGATAAGCCTTGCAGGTATGACTAGTATTGCAAGGTCTATATCTTCCGGGATTGCATCAAGACGAGGATAGGCCTTGAGTCCAGAGATGATTTCTTGCTTTGGGTTTACAGGAAAGATCTTCCCCTTGTATCCTTTGCCCAATATAGAGGTTGTAATCATAGAACCCCATTTGCCAGGGACATTGGACGCACCTATTATGGCTAATGATTTAGGGAAAAACATTAAGTCTAGTTTATCCATCAGGTCTTTCTTGCTCATATTATTTTCTCCATCCGCTATTGGTATTAAACAATTATAGGTCTAAATACTAAATAGTTGATACTGACAAATATTTTGTGTAAAATTTTTCCCTTCAAAGCGAAATTTCTTGAGCGCAGAAACCCTCTTATCGTCACACAGGAAGGCGACTTCAGGATCTCCCTTGGCAAATACCTCGGACGGCTTCGCTTATCCCTACATACTGTTAACACCTGAATCCTGCACCTATACCAGAGGCTCTGTCTTGTATCGCAGATGTCTTTCTCATTTCTCCCTTTCCTGGGCCTTCTTTATAGCATAATTCATGCTCAGCTCCATCATCAGCCCACTACCTACAGCCTCTCCTGGTGCAAACCTTCTTATGAAGTCTATCTCCTCGTCACTCGGAGGCGGGGTCTCCTTTAAATCTGGACTTATCTTCAAGTCCCATGGAACGTCTTTTTTGATATCATCAACGCTCACGCCCGGGTGCACTTGATCCAGGTACATCTCCTTTGTATTTTTATCAAACCTGAATATCCCCTTTGTTGTAATCAGCATACTTGGGCCCGAACCCTTTGGGAAAAGACCTGACCTATCCCTGGCATCACCACCATCGAGATAACCTGGAGAGGTAAAGTAATCCAGCTTTTCCACGAATTCACCACCACGCAAGGTGAGCACGGTCCTCTTTGCATACGATATAAAATCAGCAGCACCGCCAGAACCCGGTAACCTGAGCTTTGGCTTATAGTAATCGCCAATAACAGTTGTATTGAGATTACCATATTTATCAATCTGCGCCACACCCAAGAAACACACGTCTACAAACCCTCTGTACGTCATGGTAAAGGCAGAAAACAGGTCGGTTGCATAAGAGAACCCTCTGCAAGCGTGTGCATCTGCTATATGGTTGGGTGGTACCAGTGGCTCAAAATCGATTATGCCCGATTCCATCATAAGGGTTACATTGGGGGCATGCATGGCCTTTGCCAAGGCACCTGCCGTGGTGGGCAGCCCTACTCCAAGGATTACGTTCTCATAATCATGTATCTCCCTGGCCACTGCTATTATCAGCAATTCGTTCAAAGAATAAGGCTTACTCATAAAGCAACCCCCTTTCCTTCATAATCTTTTCCATCTCTTCCAGCGTGACCCCCATGTTCCTTTCCCTGCCGTATTCATCCCACATGGAAGTGAAGGCCGAACCGTAGTTTGCAGGTGCAGAGAAATAAGATTTTGCCCTCAGGCCAGTCAAGGAATCGGCGCCAAATTTTTCCGCGTAATGTCTTATATAAGCCTCGCGGTCCTTGCAACCATATACCCATTCATCCATCCATGCCTTGAGTCCGTCCCCTGTCATATCTGCCATGATAAACGTGCCGTACATCAACCTATCAAGATTGTAGTACCCTAATACCTCGGTAGGATGAGCACCCCATGGTTCCTCGACAACCGCATCGACCCTATAGGCAGGAATAATGGTAAGATGAGGGCTTGATTGTATGACATCATGTTCCACTATTTCCTCGCAGGAAACTACTATCCTCTTGCTGCAAAGTGCCGCTGCTGCTACACTGCCCAATGCACCCCAGTATTGGGCATTACCTTCTCTATCTGCCCTCTGTACGTGTACAATGCATACATCTGGATTTGCGGCAGGTACAGTGAGTACATCCTTGCCTGTATACGGACATTTTATAACCCTGTACTTGTCCTCCCCCATAAACGAGCGCTTTTTAAACAGGTCAGTTACCATAACACCTTCAAGCACCTGCATGAAGGTAAATCCGTGCATGCCGGCTACAAGTCTGGCATTATAATCAAAGTTCGTGTAATCCTCTATCTGCAGAGTCCCTTCTTGCAAGGCCCTTTCCACGGCTGACCCTCCGTTCTTGCCCCCTGCCCGGAATACATAGGTTGTAACCAACCTGTCGACACATCCTCCACCCACAAGTAGGTCAACATCAATCACCCCTGACTGAGAATACACAGTTAATCCCTTCTTTTGTTGCCTGATTACCTCAAATACAAGTTCCATGCATGAACCTACTGTGTAATTACCAATAATGAGATGATCACCATCGTGGACGAACATGGAAATAGCCTCTTTGGCATCCATTACCTTGTTTTTTTTGCCTGGCATAATTCCTCCTCTCTTTAGATAGGAATAGATCATTATCAGCCCCAGCACGCTTAATGTCAATGCAAAATCCACCAATGTGTTAGCAAAGCTAATATGTCCCCTTTAACTGCCGTGCTAAAATATTCCCATCATGAAGGGGGATATATTAGCTTTGTTAACACAGAAGTACTCTTAGGGATCCGGAACAACATGGTCCCCCCTTGGGTGGTCATAGGAGAGCATAGAATTATAGAGTTCGTCAAGGAAGATTGGAGGCATAGCTACTACAGCTGGGTTAATAGAGGGGTCTTTTTCCTGGATAAGATCCCATGGTGATTTATATTCTTTGTATGAGTTTTTTCTAAGGGTATTAAACCAGAGTATGTAGGTATAGGCTTTTTTGAGGAAGTTATCTCTGGAGGAGAACCGTTCTACTTCATAGAGTTCGTCTTCGATAAGTCGATGTGCGGTTTCCACATCTGCCTGGTAGGTATGTGCGCCAGGAGGGATGGTCTCATGTAACAGTCCTGGCACGGATTCTACCATCTTTGTAAATGAAGACGGGTTTTTTGCATTCCATGCCCCTATGAACTCTGAGCCGTTATCGCTTTGTATAACACAGCCATTCAAATCGACTCCACAAGAGGCAAGGTGTTGAATCACCAGAGAGACAAAGAAGGTAGAATAACACAGGGCCCTTTCCTGTGCGTAGGAGACAAATTGAAGCCCAGTTGACACATCCCTGGCAGTATATTGGACTGTAGGGAGATTATGTGTTTGGATCTGCGGCCAGAGTTCCGGGATATCATCGAGGTCCTTGGTGTCAAGATCTATCTGTTGACAGAACCTCCACATCTTCTTGATCTCTCTAAGATTGTTCTTTGTTTTATGTTTGCGTCGTTTCTTTTTGATAAGCTTTTCCTCACGCCATATCTTCAAGATAGCCTTTTCGCTTATGCATAAAGAGAAGATCTGTTTGGTCCGTAAAGCACCCCATGAGGGGCACTTCTTTTTCAGTTGTATTACCTGTCTTCTCTGTTCAGGGGTAATGTATCGATGAGGTTTATGCGGGGCTCTGCTCTGATCTTTAAGCCCTGCATATCCATATTCCTGCCATCGATAAAGCCATTTTCTCACGGTCTTCGTTGTCGTACTAAAGGCCCTTGCACCTGGTTTCACCCCATGCTTTTCAGCAAAGGTGACCATTTGGTAACGGAAGTGTTGTTTGTCTGTTGTTTTCCTCATAATATCACTATATACAAAACACATGATGCATCTCCTTTAATGGATATTCTTTGTTCAGAAATCCAATACCATGGGAGATGCATCTGTTTCAAAGGCAGGGTTCCATTCGCTACGCTCATTTCACCCTGCCTTTGCCTAACCTGTGAATCCTCAGCCAATCCCTCAACCCTTTCTTCCCTTCTCGACCCATCACCTTAATCCCTTCCAGG
>QMLJ01000139.1 GCA_003643935.1 Deltaproteobacteria bacterium
AAGGGCCACCTTTTATTATATCTCTACTGGATTTCATTAAGCGATGTTATTACCACATCAGCATATTCTTCCAGGACATCTCTTGGTAACAACCCGCAAACGCCCACTGTTAGCATAACACCTGCATTCTTACCCATAAGCGTATCAACAAGCATATCACCAACAAGTATGGTCTTCCCTGCATCTATACCTAGCTCATCTAAGACCTTGTAAACCATCTCAGGATCAGGCTTGGTCTTGTCAACTCTGTCTGCCCCTACAATAAGATCGATGTAGGAAAGCACGCCTATAGATTCCATATCTCTAGTAGTATCCGTAACATTATCGTTTGTCGCCACAGCCACCCGAATACCCCTTTGCTTAAGCCTTTTTAAAAGCCCGAGGGATCCGTCTGCTGGGACTACATTATGTTCCCTGATACCTCCTGCAAACACCTCCTGCTCGGTTGAATGCACAATATCCCTTGCACGGTCCCATCTTATACCAGAGCTGTACAAACAATAGGAAATAAGAGTGTCACACTCGGTAAAGGTACCCATGGCCAGAGGGCCAAAGGGATCAACCTCGCCAGTATCTACGGATATACCAAGAGCAGCCTCAATCTTTTGCTTCAGCTTCCCTTTTTTATCAGCATTTTTTTCCAATGCCACAATCAGACCCCTTACTACCTTGATCCAGGTCTTGCCGAAATCAAGCAAGGTACCGTCCTTGTCGAATATTACTAAATCTGCATTATATTTTTGGTCATTGATATAAATCGCACCCACTGCGTACCTCCACATGCATACTAAAGGTCTGATTTGTTACCACAAAAAGCTGATTTATGCTACATACTAAAACCAAGGGTTTTGGTCCTTCCTTGCATGTGAGCAATTACAAACTTATTATTTTACCATTAATATAACTGTGATATAAGGTCGATAAAAAATAAGCTGGACAGGAGAACATAATGAAAAGATATCAGATAATATCTATTATTGCAGTCATCCTTTCATTCAGCATAGCTCTATTTATCTTCAATAATACGCACTTGCTCAGGGCCGCACCTAATTCCGATATATACCCACAGCTTGAGAAATTCACTGACTGCCTCCAGATAATTGAGAAAGACTATGTAGAAAAGGTGTCTCCCAAAAAGCTGATAGAAGGTGCAATAAAGGGAATGACATCAGTACTAGACCCACACTCAAGCTACCTAACAAAAGAAGAATACAAAGAGATGCAAATCAGCACAACAGGTTCTTTTGGTGGTCTTGGGATAGAGATAGGACTACGGGACGGTATGCTGACGGTTATATCGCCAATAGAGGGAACGCCTGCTTTCAAGGCTGGTATAAAACCAGGTGACAAGATAGTTAAGATTGAGGGCAAGCCTACAACCGACATGTCGCTGCACGAGGCTGTAAAATTGATGCGTGGTCCAAAGGGTACAAAGATAACCATTACCATACTAAGAAAGACAGATGAAAAGCCTTTTGACGTAACTATAAAGAGAGATATAATCCATATACAAAGCGTTAAATCAATGTTCCTGGAACCCGGGTACGCATACATAAGGGTAAGAAACTTCCAGGCCGATACCGCCGAAAGTATAGAAAAGGCCTTAAAAAAAATGCCTTCATTAAGTGGGCTTATACTGGACCTCAGGTACAACCCCGGGGGATTACTTGAACAGGCAGTAGAGGTAAGTGACCTGTTTTTAACCAAGGGCAAGATAGTTTACACCGATGGAAGAAGACCTGAAGAGAGAAAGACCTTCATGGCCCATGCACCAGGGACATTCACAGGTTTTCCCATGGTGGTACTGATTAATGGAGGCACGGCGAGTGCTGCTGAGATCGTTGCCGGAGCTCTACAGGATCACAAGAGGGCAGTAATAGTGGGGACCAGGAGCTTTGGAAAGGCATCAGTACAGACCATCAGGCCTCTATCTGATGGGTCAGCCTTAAAGTTAACCGTTGCAAGGTACTATACCCCCTCGGGCAGGTCCATACAGGCAATGGGCATAGAGCCTGATATAAACGTAGCCCAGATTTTACCTCCTAAAGAGGCAACCCAGGCAGGTGGTTTTATCAGGGAAAAGGATCTGAAACATCACCTTAAGCCTCAGGGGGATGTAACAAAGAAAGGTGTCACGATAAACAAAAAGGCAGAGGACATGATCAAATCCGACTACCAGTTGAAATATTCTTTGGACCTACTTAAGACATGGGAAATACTCAACGCTGGTAAAAAGGCTGCATGATACAACACCTGAAGACAAGACCCCTATATGTATACATAATAGTAGCCTCTTTATTCTTGGCCCTGGTGCTCTCTAGCCTTTTATACGTGAGCCACCATAGATCCTTAAAACAGGCCGCAATAAAGAGGTATACTTCTGAGACCCTGATCAAGGGCTGCCTTTTCGAACTTGGCATAAAAAGGCAGGATGTGCACATTGACGGCAACAGGATCAGTGTGTACGTGCCAAGAAAAATAAGTATAGACAAGATATTCGAAGTATTCAATGCGTTACGCCCACTCAGCAGTTCATACAGCATTAGAGACAACCACATTATATCACTGGTAATACAAGATATCCCCTGGGACATAGACCTGCTGTTACCCAAGGAGAAATCCTTTGTTGCCATAATAGTGGATGACATGGGACTATCAATGAAGGCTGCTAAAAAGCTGGGGTCAATCAATGCCGCCCTTACTTTTTCCATATTACCTTTCAGGCCATACTCAAGAGAAGTAGCATGGTATTTGCATTCAAGGGGTAAAGAATTGATTTTACACCTACCCATGGAGGGAAACGGCAAAAATCCTGGCAAAGGCGCGATATATACTTACATGAGACCCGAGGATATAAGGTCTATACTAACAAATGATCTCTCTCAGATACCTTTTATATCCGGTGTTAACAATCACATGGGTTCTAAGGTCACCCAGGACAAGGTGATTATGTCCATAGTCTATGAAGAACTTAACAAAAAAGGTCTCTTCTTCGTTGATAGCCTCACAACCCGCGATTCAGTCTGCAAGGCAGTAGCTCTTAAGACCGGGATTCCCTTTGCCTCAAGAGACGTTTTCCTGGACAACAAACCCACCTACAAGTATATTTCCACCCAGCTTCGAAAGCTTATCTTCATAGGCAGATATTACCGGTCTGCAATAGGGATATGTCACCCTCATCCCATGACTATATATGTACTCAAAAAAGAGATCCCTAAACTTGAAAGGCAGGACGTTGAGGTGGTACCTGTATCTAAATTTATAAAGATGCGTGGTGACCATCTTAGTCTCAGTAGAAGATGATAGTTATGTGACCTTTATTTGACTATAAAAATTATTTGGGCTATACTTGAAAACCATGGATAGCAAGTGGTTCGTTGTCCAGACGAATCCAAGAGAAGACGATATAGCCATAAGGTTCTTAAGAAGCTCGGGAATCCTAGTTTACCAACCGCTGATGGAAAGATACGTATTCCATGCCAGGAAAAAGACCCTCAAGCTCCGCCCTCTTTTTCCAAGCTATCTTTTTATTAATATCTTACCTACAGAAGAGGTATTTCACAAGGTCAGGTGGTGTAGGGGTATCAGAAGGGTACTCATAGACAATTACACGCCCGTGCCCATAGACGAGGGCTTTATAAATGCACTTAAATCAATTGAAGAAGAAGGTGTTATAAAAAAGCCCACTGAGTACAAACACGGCGATGTTATAAGGGTTAAATCAGGTCCTATGAAGGATGTGTATGGCATCTTCGACACGTGGGAGTCTGATGAAGGTCGGGTGAAGATACTTGTCGAGCTTGTAAATAATTACGCAAAGGTAACGCTTCATCACTCTTTAATTGAAAAGGCATAGCATCGGAGGAAAGTAGTATACACAGGGTTTTCGGCAAAATAAGGGCCCTAAAGTCATCGGAGATAAAGGCACTAGAACATCTCTACCGAAGGAAGGTACCCCAGGACAAGATCTTCACGCCAGAGTTATGTAATGAAATGGCCTTTCTATCACGCATTATGGGTGTACAGATTGGCATTCTCATCACGCGTAAAGGTAATGTCGAGTATGTCGTAGCAGGTGAGGCAAGAAGTATACCCATACCCCGGCTGCAAAGGGTTCGCATGCACCCAGGAAGACTACAGGGACTCAGATTCATACACACACACTTGGAAAACGTGGGCCTGTCAACCGAGGATCTCACTGACCTTGCCAAGCTAAGGCTAGACATGATGTACGCCATAACTGTTTCAGAAGACGGCAAACCAACCCTTGCATACGGTGCCTATCTCTTGCCACAAAATCATTCATCAAAGCCATGGAAAGTACTCGAGCCAAGCCATGTACAAAACGTAGATATACCTTTCGACAGGTTTATAATGGAATTAGAGGACAGCATATACCGGTCACATGCAGTGAAAAAGGTTGATATCAGCGAGGACAGGGCTATACTTATAGCGACATTTCCTAATATCACGGACAAAGCCCGCATACAGATGCAGGAACTTGAGGCGCTTACCCTATCAGCTGGTATACATGTACTGGACAAAGTCATACAGAGGCGCCCAAAACCTGACCCCAGGCTGATCGTTGGAAAGGGAAAGCTAAATGAAATAGTGATAAATGCCCTTGCCATGGATGCAAACCTACT
>QMLJ01000140.1 GCA_003643935.1 Deltaproteobacteria bacterium
ATCCAGGGCGAATCTTCCCAGGATTTTCCTTACCCTTGACTCCAGCCCGCGGGGCACCAGTATCCTTATCTCCATGTCCTGTGAAAGGAAACTACACTCACCTGCAAGGTCTCCAAGCATCCTGGCAGCCTCGGTCTCCCTGAGTCCAAATACTGCAACCGCGGTTGTGGCTGGGTTGTGATCAGGCAGGGATTGGATCACACCTTCCAGCATGGCCTTTGCCTCGTGTGGTACGCCTGGCATGAATATTATCCTCGTACCCTCAACCTCCATGTCGATCCCACTCGCAAGTCCTACCGGGTTTTCCAGCGAACGCACGCTGGATGGACTAAGCCTGTTTTTCAACTCTGAAATAACGGTATGGGACCTGTCATCAGGTGTATCACCAAGACCACCTGTTACTATGACAAGATCAAAATTCCTCGCCATGTCTTCCACGGAACAAAGGACCATGGATGGGTCATCCCCCACCATCCTTACCTCTTTGACCCCAATGCCCTTGGACTTCAACATGCGTGCAAAGGGAGAGACCAGTACATCCTGCCTGAGACCGCTTACTATCTCGCTACCCGTTATCAAGAGTGCTGCTTGCTTCATCCCTTTACCAGAAATTTTACCACACCCAGTATCAAGGCGGTAATACCTCCTGCCACAAGGTCGTCACCCATAATGCCCAGGCCTCCTTCTACCTTCTTATCTATGGTGCCCACAGGTGGAGGCTTGAATATGTCAAGGGCCCTGAAGATGACAAAGGCATAAAGGATGATCTGCCACTTCCTAGGTCTTGAGACCAGAGCGAGTAGAAAGCCTGCCACCTCGTCTATTACTACCCTTGACGGGTCTTTACCCCACTCTTTCTCCATCTCTGAAGACGTGTACACACCGGCTAATGATATCGCACATACAACGGCAAGATACCACAATAACGACAGTCCCCTTATCAACAAGAATAATGGTATTGCTGCCGCTGTACCAACAGTACCAGGTAACTTTGGGGAATATCCTGCACCAAGGAAAGTGGCGATCCACCTGCACAGTGTAATCCTGACCTGGTTAGCTGTCATCCGAATCCGAGAGTTCCTCCATGTTCTTTAGAAGGGTATTTATTTCATTGGATGATATGAGCCTCGATACCCTTGATGTAATACCCTCATAGTATTTCAGTACCTGAAGGCCTTTTTCAGTGAGATGTGCACCTGTCCTTCCATGCCTGCCTTTCTCAAGCAGGCTAATACCGAGTCTCTCCTCGTGCACCCTTACCATGCCCCATGCAGCCCTGTAGGACATCCTGAGCTCCTTTGCGGCACTGTGCAATGACCCCTTGCTATTAACAAGAAATAGCAATTCAAATAGGCCTGGACCAAAGACCGGGACTCCATCCTTCTCCACCCACAACCTGTATCCTATTGACAACATGGGCATAGATTAGCACTTCGCATCCAAACTTTCAATAAACGGAACTAGAAAAAAGATGAGGTACGAGGTGTTAAGGCATAGGGCAAGAAACCATGTGCCAGATGCCTGGTTTTGATACCTGACGCCCAATTACTCAAGGGTATCCCTTTGCCTTGATTTTTTTGCCTTTTCCACGAGCTCAAGTATCTGAGAGAGCTTGTGCTTCGGGGGGCTCAGTATTGATGCTATGTCCTTTTCTGAATAGTTGGATTCAACAAAGGCCTTTACATCGAAGATCTCGTGCCAGCAATCCAGTAACCTGTGACACGGCTTTTGATGGTTTACCTGCCTGCAATACTTGAAGGGGACCAGGTGACCCAGCATGGGACACCTGGTCGTATACTCGTCGTAACTAGTATCTATTTTCATGGATAGTCTACCACCTGCCCGTTTTTCTTATGGGGGGCTTTGGAAGGCCATCCAGGGAAGCTATGGACTTCCTCAACTCCTCTTCTGGCAATGCATAGTCCTTTAGCCTTCCTTTCATGAAGGCCTCGTAACCCATGAGGTCCATCAATCCATGGCCACTCCAGCTAAAGAGAATGACCTTTTCCTTCCCTTCCTCCCTGGCCTTCACAGCCTCATCAATGACAGTTGCAATGGCATGGTTGGTCTCTGGAGCAGGTATGTAACCCTCGGTTCGTGCCCACAAGAGCCCACTTTCGTAGCACTTTACCTGGCCTAGGGACTCTGGCCTCAAGAGCCCCTCGACAATGGCCTGGCTAACCAAAGGGGCCATTCCATGGTATCGAAGCCCACCTGCATGTATGGGGGGTGGTACAAATCCATGACCCAGCGAGAACATGGGCAATAACGGTGTCATCTTTGCCGTATCCCCGTGGTCATAGGTAAATGGAGCACGTGTCATGGTGGGGCACGATGTTGGTTCCACGGGTATTATGTCGATATCAGCTCCATTTATCTTGTCCAAGACAAAGGGAAATGCAAGTCCAGCAAAATTGCTACCCCCTCCTGCACATCCTATAACCACGTCCACCTTTTTCTCGCCTATCTTTTCAAGCTGTTTCTTGGCCTCCAGACCTATTATTGTCTGGTGCAGCAGCACGTGGTTGAGCACGCTGCCTAGTGAATACCTGGTCTTGCCCGATTCATCCGACACTGCGTCCTCTATTGCCTCGCTTATTGCAATGCCTAGACTGCCTGGAGTATCAGGATCCTTCTCGAGGATCTCCCTCCCGGCATGTGTCTGTGTGCTCGGACTGGCCACGCACTCGCCACCCCAGGTCTGCATCATAAGCTTTCTGAATGGCTTCTGGTCATAGCTTATCCTTACCATGTAGACCTTGCACTTTAGACCTAGCAATGCACAGGCAAAACTCAGTGCGCTACCCCATTGCCCTGCACCTGTCTCTGTGGTGATCCTCTCTATGCCGAATGCCTTGTTATACCAGGCCTGGACAACCGCGGTGTTCGGTTTGTGGCTCCCAGGTGGAGACACACCCTCATCCTTGTAATATATCCTGGCAGGTGTACCAAGGGCCTTTTCCAGGTAACGGGCCCTACGCAGGGGCGTTGGCCTCCACCTGTACAGTATCTCCAGGACTTCCTCGGGGATGTCAATCCATCTCTCGGTGCTCATCTCTTGTTCGATCAGGTTCATAGGAAACACCGCTGCCAATGCATCTGGGGATATGGGCTTGCCATCCGGTCCAAGTGGCGGTTGCATTGGAGTTGGCAGGTCTGCTGCCAGGTTGTACCATTTGCGAGGAATCTCGTCCTCATTCAGCAGTATCTTAACGCTCATAGATCCTTGTTCCTCCTATTCTTGATTTATGTATTTCCTTATTACCTTCTTCAAAGCAGAACCAGGCTTCTTCAGCTCCCTCGATCCCCTGGTTATCTTGCACAGGCTTATACCAAGTTCCCGGGCTATCTCTCTCTGGGGTATACCCTGCTCAAGCCTCTTCACGAGCTCCCACCTGAGTCCGATGGTCTCTATCTCGGAAGGGGTGAGCAACTCCCTGAGAAGCCGGGCCATCAGGTCCCTGTCCTCAATACTTGCCAGCGCATCGGCCAGTTCTTTTATATTTCTCTTAAGCATGGCAAAATGTTTCTACATATAGAAACACATCTTATCCATAAGAACAGAATGCCTTAACCATGTCAACACAAAAATGTTAAAACATTACACATGGTATAGACATGCAATACAGAATCGTTGTATTTGTATGATTAGAATCTTCCTAACACTAGGTTACACGGAGGTGAATATGCGCATAGCCATGCTCGTAGAAGAGATGTATGAAGAAATTGAATTACTGTATCCCCTTTTTAGGCTGAGGGAAGAGGGCTTCACCATTGATATCGTGGGAACGGACAAAGGCAAGGAATACAAGGGCAAGCACGGTTATCCTACGGTAAGTGACCTGGCATCATCCGAGGTGAGGGCAGACGATTACGATGCAGTCATAATACCCGGTGGCTACTCGCCTGACAAGATGAGAAGATGCCCGGATACTATCCGATTTGTGAAAGACATGAATAACAAGGGAAAACTTATAGCTGCAATATGCCACGGACCATGGATGATGGCGTCCTGCTGCGACCTAAGGGGTAAGAAGGTTACGGGTTTTTTCTCTATAAAGGACGACCTGGTCAACGCCGGTGCAGATTACGTGGACAGCGAGGTCGTGGTGTCGGGAAACCTTATAACATCACGGGGACCTCAGGACCTCACAGCCTTTACGAAAGAAATCATAAAGGCACTTAAAGCCTAGGACAGATAATATAAGGGGTACGAACACATGATAAGGGACCTTATAATCAAGAACAGGTGCTACCGCAGGTTTCACCAGGAAGTGCAAATAGACAGGAAAATACTGGAAGAGCTTGTTGACCTGGCGAGGCTCTCGTCCTCTCCAGGCAATCTCCAGCCATTGAGGTATGTGCTCTCGTGCGATGCAGAGAGAAACGCTCTTATATTCAAGCACCTTGAGTGGGCAGCTTACTTGGAAGACTGGCAAGGGCCAAAAGAAGGTGAAAGGCCTTCAGCATACATAATAATACTTGGAGACAGGAATCTCAGCCCGTTCGTGGACTGGGACCTTGGTATTGCTTTGCAGAGCATACGACTTGGTGCCATCGAGAAGGGAATTGGGGGATGCCCGATTGCCAGCATGGACAAGGAAAGATTGCTGGAAGCCTTAAGCATTCCGCGGGAATACGAGATA
>QMLJ01000141.1 GCA_003643935.1 Deltaproteobacteria bacterium
CTAGGTCGTTCGCAGGGCTTTGCCTTAGCAAGAACTTTATCATCTCGATCGTTTTAGACGGTCCTCTTGCAAGGACCTCTGCTATGTCAAAGGTCTCTTTTTCAAGGTCCTCCCTGGGCACAACCTTGTTGTATAGGCCTAGTTCAAGGGCTTCATTTGCATTGAGGATCTTGCCAAGATAGAGTATCTCAGCCGCCTTTTGATGCCCGAGCTTCCTTGTAAGAAAAAAAGAGACACCGCTGTCAGGGCAAAATGCTATGTTAACAAAATTCATGGCAAACCGTGCTTCATGTGATGCTATTATTATGTCACCCGAGAGCACGGCAGCACCTGCCGCGCCTGCAACCGGGCCGTTTAGCATCATTATTACCGGCCTCTTTATATCATAGATGCTCTTGACAACACGGGCAGCCAGGTCGAATGTCTCCTTTGCCTTTGCCACAGAGTCTATGGATGCAAGTTCACCTATATCACCTCCAGCTGAAAAGCCCTTGCCCTTTCCAGTACAAACAAGGACCTTTGCCTGAGGATCACTATTAAAGCGGTTGCAGGCATCTATGGTCTCATTAACAAGTGCTGAGTTGAATGAGTTCATGGCCTTTTCTCTGTTCAGGGTCAGCAGCACTATCCCGTTGTCCCTTTTCTCGTATAGAATTGATGTGTATTCCTCCATCTGTTCTCCTAAGCCCACATTATTTTCTCTAAGTATAAACCAGGAGTCATTACCCTGTAAAGTAATTATGTCGGTCATACCTGTTCCAAGACTGATTTCACTTGTTCTGCTCAACCATGTCATGAGTCCTAGGTTTCTCTCGTGGCGCGCGTACAAGATATTGATTGCCATAATGTAGATGGCCTGTTAAAATCCATGGGGATTACGGATTAAGGTTTACAAGGTGAACAAGGTATGATGCTTGGAATAGACGTTGGTGGCACCCACACGGATGCAATAATTATAGATGGTGGTGAGATTACAGCAAGCGCAAAAAAGGTTACGCGGAAACAAGACCTCGTGGGCTCAATAGTAGATGCCGTAATTGGCCTTGGTATAGATGTGGCAAGGGTTAAAAGGGTTGTCTTGTCCACCACCCTTGCAACCAACAGCATAGTTGAAAACACCTTGGCACCAGTAGGAATGGTAGTATCTGCAGGACCTGGAATTGACCCAAGAGAGTATTTCCTAAATGAAGATTTTTACCTTGTTAAGGGCGCTATAGATCATAGGGGTAGGGAATACCAAGGCCTGTCTGATAGAGAGGTTGTCGATGTAGGCAGAAAGTTAAAGGCAAGGTCTATTGAGGGCATTGGGATTGTATCCAAGTTCTCAGTAAGAAATCCCATGCACGAGAACAGGGTGCATTACCTTTTGGCCAACGAATTCAAGTATATATCCATGGGTCACCAAATGAGTGGAAGCCTGAATTTTCCCAGAAGGATATATACTGCGTATTTTAACACGGCGGTGATGCCCTTGCAGCATGGGTTTTTGAAATCAGTAGGTGATGCCTTTAGAGACATGGGTATTAATGCGGATATCTTAATACTAAAGGCCGATGGAGGGACCATAACCCATGATGCTGCCTTCAGGTTGCCTGTCGAGACAATACTTTCAGGACCTGCAGCGAGTATAATGGGTGCCATTGCACTCACGGGTGAGAGGAGAACAGCACTTGTACTGGACATAGGTGGAACCACCACTGACATTGGCGTGCTTGTCAAAGGTGTGCCTTTGATGCAGCCGCAAGGGGTGGACATGGCCGGTAAAAAAACGCTTGTAAGGGGATTGGATCTGTTGTCCCTTGGTCTTGCAGGTGATTCAACCGTGGTGGTCGAGGATGGTAAAATCCGTATAGGGCCTGGTAGAAAGGGTCCGCCTGCATGCCTCGGTGGGACATCTCCCACGCCAACCGATGCCCTCTCAGTGATGGGTTTGTTTGATAAAGGGGAAAGAAGGAGGGCAGAGGAGTCCTTTGAAAGTATTGCGCAAGTATTGGATAAAGGTGTTGAGGAAGTGGCAAGACAGGTGATAAAGAAATTTTGCCAGGAACTGAGAAGTGCTGTAACAGAGTTTATCGATGTGCTTAATTCAAGGCCTGTTTATACCATACACGACATGATATACCCTGAACTAATAAGTCCTGAGACAGTAATAGTTGTAGGAGGACCGGCAGGGAGTTTTTGTTCATTAATGGAAGACACCTTTGGTCTTGAGTGCAAGGTACCCCAGTACCACGAAGTGGCAAACGCTATTGGTGCGTGCCTGGCACGTACCACGGCCAGGATAACACTTGTGGCAGATACCCATTTGGGGAAGTTGATTTGCCCGGAGCTGGATATTGAGAAGGACATACCGGGCGATTATAGTCCGGATGATGTGAAGGTGTTTGGCATGGAAAGGCTTGATGAACTTTACAGGTACCTAGGTATGGAAGACAGGCCTGATATCGACGTAGTGGAAGAGCAGAGCTTTAACATGGTACGGGGTTTTAGGACCGTGGGAAAGAATATACGCCTTAGAATGCAGACCAGGCCCGGCGTATTATCCTTGTCGAGGGCATGATGAAGGCCCTCAACAAGACAGGGCTTATCTTTTTCCCAGCCTATGACTGGGAGATTTCTCCCACCCATCCAGAGAGGCAGGAAAGGCTATTGTATACCCAGGACCAGATAATGGAAGAAGGTCTATTGGACATTGAGGGTATTCACGAGTTCAAGGCCGGCTTTGCAACAGAGCACGATATACAGAGGGTACATTTCTGTGTGCCTGACGTGGCATCTAGAATTACCACCTCTCATAACATCTCTGCAGGAGGGTGCATAGAGGCGGCAAGGCATGTCCTTGAAGGTGACGTTGACAAGGCATTTGCACTTGTAAGACCTCCAGGTCATCATTCCATGCGCGTGGTACACGGTGCAAGGGGATTTTGCAACATCAACATAGAGGCCATAATGGTCGAATGGATAAGAAGAAATTATCCCCGGATAAAGAAAATAGCCATAGTGGATACAGATTGTCACCACGGTGACGGGTCCCAAGATATATTCTGGCACGATCCCAGGGTGCTTTACATATCCCTTCACCAGGACGGAAGGACACTGTACCCAGGGAGTGGTTTTCCAAACGAATTTGGAGGACCAAATGCCCTTGGTATGACGGTAAACGTGCCACTACCACCAAGGACAAGCGATAGAGGTTTCCTGTTTGTGATTGAGAATCTTGTGCTACCGATCTTGGAAGAATTTAAACCTGACCTGGTAGTAAACTCGGCCGGTCAGGACAACCATTACTCTGACCCAATAACCGACATGGCATTCACGGCCCGTGGGTATGCACGTCTGAATGAAATGCTATCGCCGGATATATGCGTGCTTGAGGGAGGCTACTCCATAGAAGCAGCACTACCCTATGTTAACACTGGTATCATATTGGCACTTGCAGGTCTGGATTACTCTTACTTGAGAGAACCAGGGCTTGATACAGAGAGCATAAAGGAAGGTCAGAAGATACTGGATTACATAGCACGACTTACAGATAATATACTAGAGAAATGGCATAATAAGGAGAAATTGAGGTCTGAATACTACGAGGGAGAGGCCTACGTGAAGAGGGATAAGTCCATATATTACGATACAGATGGGATATCAGAGTCTCAGACCGAGGAAGTAAGGGTATGCGACAAATGTCCCGGTGTCTTTAAGATAGACTCCCAGGCCTCAACTGGTTACAGAATACTTGGTATTCATATCCCTTGGGGAGCATGCCAGGAGTGCAGGGAAAAGGGTCTTGAGTGGTTCAACGAAGCCAAGGGCCCATACTATGGGGTCTACCTGCAGGACATGGATGCAGACAGGTACCGTGTAAGGCTATTATGAGGTGGAGGAAGAAAAAGCGTGTTGCCCTTGCCCTGGGAGCTGGAGGTGCTAGGGGAATTGCCCACATAGGTGTGCTAAGGGCTCTTGAAGAGGAGAGTATACCCATCGATTGCATAGCGGGATCGTCTTTTGGTTCAATAGTAGGTGCTATTTACAGCATATCAATGGATTCGAGAAAGGTTGAAAGGAGGATAAGAGACTATATACAATCTCCGGATTTCAAGGAGGCAATGAAAGAAATAGAATCCATAGAGAATGACACGTCAAGGAATTTCCTGGAAAGGATTCAATCAACTCTAAAACGTGGGTATTTTTATACCAGGGCATTGAGGAAAAAGTCCATACTAACACCCGAGGCATTTGTGCATAACATGAAGAGACTTGTTGGTGAGGAGTCCTTCAAGGATATGCATATTCCATTCAAATGTCTAAGCGTTGACCTTATAACAGGTAATCCTATAGGACTGGATGAAGGGGACCTCTGCCTTGCTTTACAAGCAAGTTCTGCCACCCCTGGGTTTTTCCCCCCAGTAAGGCTGAATAGCATGTTGCTGGTGGATGGTGGTGTTGCAGAGATGGTACCCTTATATCTGGCAAGGACCTTTAATCCTGACTACGTAATTGGTGTGGACGTAACCAGGGATATTCTGCCGATACAGGACCCGGATGAGGAGATCTTGCACAGTCTTGATATTGTGTTCAGGTGCTATGATATATCCAGGGATTTTATGAACACATACGAGTCAAGGGAAGTAGACTGCATAATA